>CBDUKG010000004.1:0-66257 GCA_965367745.1 uncultured Flavobacteriaceae bacterium
AGAGCACGATTTACAGTAACGTACCCAAGTAGTTTTATGCTGGTAGCGAGCATGAACCCTAGCCCGAGTGGTTATTTTAACGATCCAGATGCGCCAGTAACCTCATCACCAGCTGAAATGCAACGTTATTTAAGTAAAATTTCTGGACCACTTTTAGACCGAATAGATATTCATATTGAAGTAAACCCAGTTCCTTTTGAAAAACTATCTGAAGAACAATTAGCCGAACCAAGTAAACTTATTAGAGAACGTGTAACAAAAGCACGTGAAAAACAATCAGAACGATTTTTAGAACTTGAAAATGTGCATTACAATGCGCAAATGAGTGTAAAACAAATTCGTAAATTCTGTAAACTAAGCGAAGAAAGTAAGAACCTCTTAAAAAATGCTATGGAACGTTTAAACCTTTCCGCTAGAGCATACGATAGGATTTTAAAAGTTTCTAGAACCATTGCAGATTTAGAAGGTGTGGTTGATATTTCATCCGCTCATATTTCTGAAGCCATACAATACAGAAGTTTAGATAGAGAAGGTTGGTTGGGATAAAGTATGTAGATTATTGAATTTGAGTATGTTAAATTAATTTTTAATATATTTGAAACACTAATCAAAATCTTTACAAGCATTTATTACTATTACTATTTCACATTTTGTGCGAGATTTTAAAGAATTGGTAGATATCAAATTATTGGATATACATTAATATTATAAAATACGAACATTATGGAATTTGATGAAAATGAAAAAGTACTAGTAAAGGAAAAAAACTTGTTTTTAACTGAAAATCCTGTTTTAAGGTACTTGACGTTTTCGGCACTTTATATTGCACAAGGCATTCCTGAGGGTATTACGTTTTTTGCAATTCCTGCTTGGCTTGCTATGAATAATAAAACTCCTGTGGAAATTGCAAGTTTTGTTGCAGTTATTGGAATTCCGTGGAGTTTTAAAATTCTTATAGCACCACTCATGGATAGGTATACTATTCTATCAATGGGGCGAAAACGACCTTGGGTTATTTTTGGACAATTAGGATTAATCTTGAGTTTTTTAAGTATTGGCCTTATAGCAGATCCGCTTAATGACCTTAATAGTTTAATGATTTCTGGGTTTTTAATAAGCTTTTTTGGAGCATTTCAAGATGTTGCAACAGATGGTATGGCAATTGACGTTGTACCTATCCCTCAACAGGCAAGGGCGAATGGATTAATGTGGGGATCTAAAACAATTGGTACTGCGCTTTCATTGGTTGTTGGTACTGCGTTAATTAATGCAGTTGGATTTTCAACCGCAATTGCTTCGCTCTCCATAACTACTGCCTTTATTATGTTAGTTCCAATATGTTTTAGAGAACGTCCTGGAGAAAAACTAATGCCTTGGACAACGGGAGAAGCCTCAAATGACTCAAAAAATGCACAATTGTTTAGTTGGAAACATATTTTTAAAAACCTATTTAAAGTAACCATTCTTCCGTCTAGTTTACTATTGTGTTTAGCGCTTTTTGTTTTGGGTATTATGTATGGTTTGGTAGATACACTTTTACCAATTTTTACTATTCAAGAACTTGATTGGACAAATACAACCTATTCACAAGTTTATTCGATAACAACAGTTGTTGGGGGAATTTTTGGAATGTTTGTAGGTGGAGCTTTGGTTGATTTTTTTGGTAAAAAAAGAATGCTATCTATTTATCTTGTATTTTTAATTGTTTTGATTGTGTCTTTTGCATTTTTTCCAAATTTTTGGGGTGTTGCAAAAGTGGTTTTTTCTTTTGTCTTATTATATTATCTTTTATCTATCTTTCTTAATATTGCAACGTTTGCAACAGGAATGCAACTATGTTGGAAAACGGTAGCCGCTACGCAATTTACTTTATATATGGCATTAGCAAATATGGGTAGATCTGTTGGGTCTTGGTTAGTTGGTGTTTTAAAAGAAAGTATGACTTGGGATTACGTATTTATAATTACAGCGCTTTCACCATTAATTGCACTTATCATTATTCAATTTTTAAATTTTGAAAAGCATGAAAAAGCTATAAAAAATTTTAAGGTTATAGAATAAATTAGAAGCAAATTAAAAAAACATCTATTATTTTTATAAAATTTCCATTAATTGAACAAGACCTATGTTCATCTAGTTTTGTAATTAACTAAGCAATTATATTGTTTAGTTGAACTAATTTGATGATGTTGCTTTTGTTGTTTTATGCTAGCTTCAAAATATTGATATCAAGATAAACCCTTTTATTTTAGGTTAAAGCATTACCGTTCTCTTTTTAATTTTGTTTAACGTTATGAGAATATTTTTAAAATATTCGATAATGCTATCGAGTTTTTATTGCAATACTTCAAGATAGAAAATATTAATACTACTATAAATTTATACTATTCGTAATTTATAACTAATAAATAATGATTTATTTAGATTATTCTATGTAAAAATAAGAATAGTTAAATAAAAGTTAATATTAAAGATTTGTAAAACTACTTTAATTATTAGCATTACATTTGTTTAAGATTTATTAAAATATGTTAAACACAATTAAAATAATAATTATGAAAACTGTTAGTATTACAAAACAACAATCAAATAAAAAGAAACTAATTCCATTAAATATAGCGAACGCTAAAAGAACCCAATGGAATAATTCAAGAAGATACGATTATTAATTCTAAAAAATGATTGAAAACAACTATTAAAACTAAAATTATGAGAAATTTAAAACTATTAGTACTTGCCTTTATTTTTGGATCTACAACTTTATTTGCTTCAGAAAAAATAGATGATGTGAATTCTGATATTAGAGATCAGATTGTAAATTTATTAGACAATACAAGACTTGAAGCAGAAGAAGATATTAAAGTAGAATTTACGTTTACATTTAATTCAAGTGGAGAAATTGTTGTCTTAAACGTGGATTCAAATAGAAAAAATGTTAAAGATTATATTAGAAAGCATATAAATTCTAAAAAATTACAAAATCCAGGAGTTAAAAACGAAATTTACACAATTCCGTTAACTATAAAATCGATTTAACTTATATTAAAATTAATTCAAAAAAAACTCAAACATTATTGTTTGAGTTTTTTTGTTTAAACCAGTTTTTAAAATTTGTATTTTTTTTATAAGACTATCTTAAACCTTCAAATTTTTAATAACAATTTCCTTTACTTTTTTAGTTAAAGAGGTTATAGCATTATAACTAGTATGCTCTAAAACAATAACTACCAAATCGTCTTCTAAATATTGTGTTAATCCTGTACTAAACCCATTCCATTTGCCATGATGGTAAATAATGCTGTCATCCTTAGGATCTATTCTAAAACCAAAACCATATGGAATTTTTCTTTTAGAAATAGTTTCTCCTTTGGTATACATTAGCTTTAACGATTCTTGAGATACTAGTTTTCCATTGTTCAACCCCAACGTCCATTTAAACAAATCTTCACTAGTTGTATAGATGTTTTTATCTCCAACAATGGCATCATTTACGGTATTATTAATTTTTAAATGTCTCCAGCCTTTATAAAGTCGATATCCATATAATTGATTGTTTTGGACATTTTTATTTTCTGGATTATACACATAAGAATCATTCATTTCTAAGGGTAAAAATATGTTTCTTTTCACGAACGTACTAAAACTACTTCCAGAAACTTTTTCAACGATTGAAGCCAATACCAAATATCCTGTATTTGAATAATCAAAATTACGACCAGGTTTAAAAAATCTTTGCACATTACTCGATGCAAATAAATGCATCATTTCACTGTTAGTTGGTGCTTTTTCTTTTTTCCACTTATGCTCTGCAACCCAAAAATATTTTGGCAAACCCGCTGTATGGTTTAACAAGTTTTTAATAGTTACACCTTCATATGGGAAATCTGGAAAATAGCTATTTACAGTATCTGTTAGTTTAATTTGATTTCTTTCATACAATAGCATTATGGCTGCTGCTGTAAATTGCTTACTTACGGAGGCTAACTGAAATAAAGATGTTTTATCAAGTAGTTCTTTCTTTCTGAAATCAGCATAGCCAACCTGATTATTGTATACTATTTTTCCGTTTTTAGCAACCAATACCGAACCATGAAAATCGTGTCTTTTATTAATGCGTTGCAATAATGAATCTAATTTATTACTAACCTTTTGTGTTATCTCGATAGGATAGTTTTCTTCCAAAATAAGATTAGTTGTTTTAATTGAAGAAGTATCAGAAACAGTATTAGCTAATTTATCGGTTTTAAAACCTTCATTTTTAGGGCTGAACGATAAAACAATAATAGTAATTACTAGGGGTAGGACGGAATATCTAAAATATTTTTTCAAAAGGGGCTAGGGTTAGAACCTCACAAAAGAACAACCTATTTAGGAATCTACAAAATTGAAACGGTCTTTTAACACTCTTTTTTGAAATTATATACACTCTCAATTATCGAGGGAAAACAACAAAACAATAAAATTTTAGAAAAAGAAAGCTGGTTGAAATATTAAAAAGGGGAAATATCCCCTATAATAAAAGGTGTTATTTCCCCTCGATTAAATTTAAAAAGTAATATACTTTTACGGTAAGAAAAAGATATCTTATTGTATAATTAGAGGGAATTGCACAAAAAAACCACTAGAGTTTAAACTTTAGTGGTTTTTTGCTATAAAACAGTATCAGATTAATATCTGTAATATTCTGGTTTAAAAGGTCCTTCAACCTGAACACCAATATAATCTGCCTGATCTTTACGTAATGTTTCTAACTCAACACCAATTTTAGCTAAATGTAAACGTGCTACTTTTTCATCTAAATGTTTTGGCAACATATATACTTCGTTTTTATAAGCATCTCTGTTATTCCATAATTCTAATTGTGCTAATGTTTGATTTGTAAATGAGTTACTCATTACAAAACTTGGGTGACCAGTTGCACAACCTAAATTTACCAAACGACCTTCAGCAAGAATTATAATATCTTTCCCAGCAATATTATATTTATCTACTTGAGGTTTGATAGTATCTTTTGTGTTTCCGTGATTTTTATTTAACCAAGCCATGTCAATTTCATTATCGAAATGTCCAATATTACATACTATTACTTTATCTTTCATAGCTTCAAAATGATGGCCTTGAATAATATCTTTGTTTCCTGTAGTTGTAATTACTATATCAGAATTACCAACAACAGTTTCTAATCTTTTTACTTCAAAACCATCCATAGCTGCTTGTAATGCACAAATAGGATCAATTTCAGTAACTGTAACAATTGAACCCGCACCTTTAAAAGAAGCAGCTGTACCTTTACCTACATCACCATAACCACAAACTGTAACGCGTTTTCCTGCTAACATAATATCGGTTGCTCTTCTAATTGCATCTACAGCACTTTCTCTACATCCGTATTTATTATCGAATTTAGATTTTGTAACAGAATCGTTTACGTTAATTGCTGGCATTGGTAATGTTCCTGCTTTCATTCTGTCGTATAAACGGTGAACTCCAGTAGTTGTTTCTTCACTTAAACCATTAATTCCGGCTGCTAATTCTGGATATTTATCCAAAACCATATTTGTTAAATCTCCACCATCATCTAAAATTAAATTCAATGGTTTTTTATCTTCTCCAAAGAACAACGTTTGTTCTATACACCAGTCAAACTCTTCTTCATTTAAACCTTTCCAAGCATACACTGAAACTCCTGCAGCAGCAATGGCAGCAGCAGCTTGATCTTGTGTTGAAAAGATATTACAAGAACTCCAAGTTACCTCAGCTCCTAAATCTACCAACGTTTCAATTAAAACCGCAGTTTGAATAGTCATATGCAAACAACCAGCAATTCTTGCTCCTGCTAAAGGTTTTTTACCTTTATACTCTTCTCTTAAACTCATTAATCCTGGCATTTCTGCTTCGGCTAATTCAATTTCTTTACGTCCCCAATCTGCAAGATTAATGTCTTTTACTTTATATTTTACGTAAGTTGATGTTTCTGTACTCATATTTATTAAATTTGTTGTTTATTTAAAACAATTAATTTTTTGTTTTAAAGTTTTGCAAAAGTACAAAATACATTTGAGAATATAAATGCCTTTATTTAAAACCATTAAACCAAATAAATACACAACTGTTTATGTGTGGAAAATTGAAGAGTCTTTTAATGACTTATCAAAAGATACACTATTAACTGAAAGAAGTCAAGATAGATTACTTTCAATGAAATCTGAAATGCATCGCCGTGGATTTTTAAGTGTGCGTCATTTACTTAAAGCAGCAGGTTATACAGACCTTGATTTATATTACAACGGTAATGGAAAACCGCATTTAACCGATGGGAAAGAAATTTCTATTACACATTCATTTAACTTTTCTGCAATTATTATTAGTGAGGTTGAAGTAGGGATAGACATTGAAAAAAACAGAGAAAAAATTAAAATCATTCAGGACAAGTTTGTCAATTTTGAAAGAGGGTTTATTCATAAAGATGATGATTATATTCAGCAATTAACAGTTATTTGGGGAGCAAAAGAAAGTTTATATAAAATTTATCCACACGGTGGTTTAACCTTTAAAAACGATATTGATATCAACTCTTTTCAAATTGCTGATAAAAAAACTACTGGATATATTAAGGTTGAAGGTTGGGATAAGAATTATAGTATTGAATTTCATCAAATTGATGGTTTTACATTGGTTTATGCTTTAGATACTGCTAATAATGACTGATTCTATTTTAGTACATATTCAAAAATCGTCAAAAAAAGGTGAAAAATTATTAGCCATTTTATTGGATCCCGATAAAACAAAACTCGACGAAATTTCAATTATTTCAAAGAGAATAGAAAACATAAAAGCAAATTTTATTTTTGTTGGTGGTAGTTTTGTAAAGAAAGGTGTTACGGGTATTTTTGTTGAAAAATTAAAAGAGCATACAAATATACCAATTGTACTTTTCCCTGGAGATTACTCGCAAGTAACAAATAATGCCGATGGGTTGTTGTTTTTATCACTACTCTCTGGTAGAAATCCTGAATATTTAATTGAACAACAAATAAAAGCTGTTCCATTTTTAAAAGATTCAAACTTAGAAATTATACCAACAGGATATATTTTAATTGATGGCGGTATCAATTCATCCGTTTTAAAAGTGAGTAAAACTACTGCTATTTCTCAAAACAATATTCAGTTAGCGGTTGAGACGGCTGTTGCGGGAATGTATAAAGGCAAACAATTAATATATTTAGAAGCTGGAAGCGGAGCCAAAACCGTTGTTAATGAAAAGCTAATTTCAGAAGTTAAAAAAAATATTTCAATTCCTCTAATTGTTGGTGGAGGAATAAAAACAAAAGAACAACTAAATACAGCTTATAATAACGGTGCTGATTTAGTGGTTATTGGAACCGCCTTTGAAAACAATATTGATTTATGAATGAAATTATAAACTTTTTTACAGAGCCTTATCAATCTGCAAGCACAATAAATATTTTGTTAGAATTAATTGCCGCAATTTTTGGTGTGGCAAGTGTTTTATATGCTAAAAAAGAAAATATTCTAGTATTTCCAACAGGAATAATAAGCACTGTTATTTATGTATATTTATTATCTAAATGGGATTTATATGGAGATTTAATTATTAACATATACTATACTATTATGAGTATTTATGGTTGGTATATGTGGAGTAAAATAATTGATAATGAAAAACATCACATCCCAATTTCCAGAACCAATAAAATTGATAAATTGAAGACTTTTGGTATATTTTTATTTACCTCTATATTTGTAATTATTGTTTATAGATATTACAATGTAATGCCAAACAATTTAAATTTTAATGAAAGCATAAACTATGCATATTTAAATATGACTTCTGGCAGCTTGGAAAATTTTAGAAAAATAACTCCATTTTTAGACACATTTACAACAGGAATATTTTTTGCAGGAATGTGGTTAATGGCAAATAAAAAAATAGAAAACTGGACATTTTGGATTGCGGGTAATATAGTTTCTATACCTTTATATTTTATAAAAGGGTATGGATTTACCGGAATACAATACACTATCTTTTTAGTGTTAGCAATACAAGGATACTTAGAATGGAAGAAACGCTTAAACAAGACAACATAAATATTATTAAGGTAGTGTTATTTGGACCCGAAAGCACGGGAAAAACAACGTTATCTAACCAGCTTGCCAGACATTATAATACTGTTTGGGCACCAGAATATGCAAGAGAATATTTACAAGATAAATGGAATAATGAACGTAAAACTTGCACAAATAAAGACCAAATGCCAATAGCATATGGACAAATGAAACTTGAAAATAAGCTTGCTAAAAAAGCTGATAAAGTTTTAATTTGTGATACCGATTTATTAGAAACTAAAGTTTATTTTGAAGAATATTATAAAGGATCGGTTGATCCAAAATTAGAAGAAGCTGCACTAAATAATAAATACGACTTATACTTATTGACATATATTGATACTCCCTGGGAAAAGGATGATCTAAGAGATAATCCACATAAGCGCTTAGAAATGTTTAACTCTTTTGAAAGCTCTTTAAAAAAACACAACAAGAATTATATTACACTTAAAGGTGATATGAAATCAAGAATGAAATTTGCAATAAGCGAAATTGATAAAATATTAAAGTCAAAACAAAATTTACAAAGCTTTTCTGAAAATTTATTTGATTTAGATTTACATTTTTTACATCAACAAGATAGCAATACTCCGATTCAATAATAATGAATGCTGAGAAAATCATAAAAGAACTTAAATTTAAAGCAGTTAGAAGTAGTGGTGCTGGAGGACAACATGTAAATAAAGTATCTTCTAAGGTTGAATTGTTATTTGATTTGCAAAATTCTACTGAATTTACTGAAGAAGAAAAAGAATTACTACTTCAAAAATTAAAAAGTAAACTTACAAAAGAAAATGTGCTACTACTTTCTTGTGATGAAAGCCGAAGCCAACATAAAAACAAAGAAATTGTTGTTAAACGTTTTTTAACACTAATAATAAGCAGCTTAAAAATTCCAAAAAAACGAAAAGCTACAAAACCTAGTAAAAGTAGTATTCAAAAAAGATTGGATAAAAAGAAAAAACACGCTTATAAAAAGGCCTTCCGAAGAAAGCCTGAATTGTGAAATTAAATTCTATCTTTTAACAGATTTTTAATTTTCTTATTTGTAAATTTGCACTATCTCAAAAGGGGTGCCTAAAACGGCTGAGATCAAACCCATAGAACCTGAACAGGTAATGCTGTTAAGGGACGTTCAGACAGAAAAAATCTGTTAGGGCAAAAGTAATTTTATCAAAACATCGATTAATTACCTCTTTTTAAATCGTTTTATTTTATATATAAATGAAACAATTTTTAAAAAAAACATTTAAAAAAGTGAAGATTTTAGTAGCTTTTTTAATTTTTGTATTTTCAATGAATGTTAATGCACAAGAACTATTTAAGCTCTCTGGAAAAGTTAGTGATGGAAATATACCATTGCCAGGAGCAAGTATTGTAATTAAAGGAACTTCAAAAGGAGTAAGTACAAATTTTGAAGGCGAATTTTCAATCCAACTAAAAAAAGGAACTTACACATTAGTTGTGAATGCAATCAGTCAGCCAAAAGAAGTAAAAGTAAATCTTATAAAAGACACTTTTATTTCAATTAATATGGCAGACAGCTTTGTTAATTTAGAAGAGGTTTTAGTTTCTGCAGTCCGTGTAAAACCTTCATCTCCAGTAACACATAGTAATGTTACCAAAGCAGATTTGGAAAAACGTAATTTAGGACAAGACATTCCTGTTTTGTTAAATTATCTGCCGTCGGTTACAAGTTCATCCGATGCTGGAGCTGGAGTTGGGTATACTTATATTAGAGTTAGAGGTTCTGATGCATCTAGAATTAATGTAACACTAAACGGAATACCTTATAACGATACTGAAAGTCAAGGTACATTTTGGGTAAATTTAGGTGATTTCACCTCGTCAACTCAAAGTATGCAATTACAACGTGGTGTAGGAACTTCAACAAATGGCGCAGGTGCTTTTGGAGCAAGTTTAAACTTGCTAACAGATGCTATTTCAGATGAAGCTTACGGTGAAATTAGTAGTGCCATAGGTTCTTATAATACCTATAAAAACACTATTAAATTTAGTACTGGTAAAATAAATGATCATATTGAAATTGCAGGACGTTTTTCAAAAATTGATTCTGATGGTTATGTTGATAGAGCTTTTTCTGATCTAAAATCATACTTTTTACAAGCTTCTTATGTAGACGACAATACATTAATTAAAGCTATTACTTTTGGGAACAATGAAAAAACATACCAAGCTTGGTATGGTTTAAGCGCTGAAGAACTTAAAGAAGATAGAAAACAAAATCCTTATACTTACGATAATGAAACTGACAATTACTGGCAAGATCATTATCAGTTACATTGGAATGAAACATTAAGCGAAAATTGGTCTACAAATCTTGGTTTGAATTACACGAAAGGGAAAGGATATTTTGAGCAATACAAGGAAGGAAGCGCAGTTTCAAAATACAACAATATTGTTGAAGCTACAGGAACAGATTGGTATGGAACACCTGCAACAGATTTAATTGTTAGAAGATGGTTAGATAATGATTTTTATGTATTAAACTTCAATGCTAATTACAAGAATGAAGATTACGAAGTAATTTCAGGAATTTCGGCAAGTAATTATACTGGCGACCATTTTGGTGAAGTAATTTGGGCAAAACAATTTGCTGAAGATGCCAATATAAGAGATCGTTATTATTTTAGTGATGCAACAAAAAATGAATTCAGTATCTATTCAAAAGTTTCTTTTAAACTTAATGATAATTTAAGTGGTTTGGTAGATTTACAAGGAAGATTTGTTTCGTACAAAACTGATGGATTAACATCTGATAGAGATCCATTAAATGTTGATAAATCTTATAGTTTTTTTAACCCTAAATTAGGCTTAACTTATAAAATAAATAATTACAATAGTATCTACACTTCGTTTGCAATAGCAAACAGAGAACCAAACAGAGACGATTTTAAAAATGGTTCAAATGTCGAAAATGAAACCTTAAACGATGTTGAATTAGGTTGGCGTTTCAAAAATGAAGCAATTAGTTTAAACACAAATTTTTATTATATGCTTTATAAGAATCAGTTAATTCAAACTGGTGGATTAAACGATGTTGGAGAATATTTAAGAGAAAATGTTGAAGATAGTTACCGTTTAGGTATTGAAATTGATGCGAGTATTAAACTTTCAAATAAACTTTCAATTAGTCCAAATTTCACATTAAGTTCTAATAAAATTAAGAACTTTATTTTAGAAAGAGATGGAAATACTACAAATATTGGAACTACTAATATTGCTTTTTCACCAAATATTATTGGAGGAAACTCTATCAGTTATCAACCTTATAAAAACTTAAATATTAATTTCCTATCTAAATTTGTTAGTGAACAATATTTAAGTAATACAGATACTGAGGCATCTAAACTTGATAGTTATTTTACAAGTGATTTAAACTTAACGTATACAATAAATCCAACATCAATTTTTAAATCGATAGTATTTTCAGGTTTAATTAATAATATTTTTAACAAAGAATATGTTGATCGTGGATATACATATTTAGATTATTGGTCAACACCAGGAAATTCTTTTGAAATTCAGGGTTACTATCCTCAAGCAACAAGAAATTTTTTAGTTGGAGCTACTTTTAAGTTTTAAAGGAGAATTATTATGAAATAGAAAAGCCTGAATGTTTAACATTCAGGCTTTTTATTTTTTCTAAAGTTCTAAACTTCAATCCCTTTCATCATTTTATTCCAATATAAATATGGAAGTCCATATTTTTTTAGCATCCACAAGCGCCAATGTTCTTTAGAAGAATCTTCAATCATTAATGGAAACTGCTTTAATTTTGGATCTGGTTCAAAGTTTTGATTGTAGTCAAACTCCGCTAATACCATTTTTCCATAACCTGTAACTAACGGACAAGAAGTATATCCTTTATATTCTTTAGCAGATAAATTATTGGTTTCAATTAATTTTAAAATATTTTCAACAACAACAGGAGCTTGTTTTCTAATAGCAGCTCCCGTTTTAGAAGTTGGTAAATTAGAAACATCACCTAAACTAAAAATATTTGAAAATTTTGTATGTTGCATCGTTCCTTTATTTACATCAACCCAACCAGTTTCTGAAGCCAATGGTGAGTTTGTTATAAAATCCGGAGCACATTGTGGTGGTGCTAAATGCATCATATCAAAATGAATTCCGTATCTGTCGCCTTCTCTTGTAACCTTTACATCTTTGTAATTGTATTGAATATCTCTATCTAAAGAAGCTTCATCGCCATCTGCAATGGTAACGCAACCACCTGCGGTCAAATCCTTATCTATTTCGTACCAGGCAATTTTTTTGTCAGCATCAACCTTTACTAATCTATGAAAAAATCGAACATTAATATCTTTCTTATCAACAACATTCATTAAAGTATCTGCAATAATTTTTACGCCAAAGATAGATCCGCTTGGCAATGCAAATACAATATCTGTATGTTTTCTAACTCCTATTTTTCTAAAATGTTCGTCTGCCAAATACATTATTTTTTGAGGAGCTCCTCCACATTTAATTGGAGTTGCAGGCTGCGTAAATAATGCAGTTCCTCCTTTAAAATCCTTAAGAAGCTTCCATGTGTAATTTGGGTCTGTATAATTACTACAAACAATGCCTTTATCCATTGCTTCTTGCAACCCCTCAATCATATCAGGTGCAATTTTTAAACCTGGAGCAACTACCAAATAGTCGTAAGTAAATTCATTTCCTTTTCTAGTTATAATTTTATTGCTTTTCGGTTCAAATTTATCTGCATATTCTTTAATCCATTCAACTCCTTTTGGAATTAAGGATGCCATTGGTCTAGAAGTTTTATCATAGTTGTAGGTGTTAGCTCCAACTAAAGTCCATGCAGGTTGGTAAAAATGGGTTTCAGAAGGTTCTATAATTGCTATTTGTAAAGCGTTATTTTTCCTTTTTAACATTGAAGAAACCATAATTCCAGCAGTTCCTGCTCCAATAACTAGCACTTGAAAATGTTTTGACATTTGAATGAAATTTTTAGATTAATACTTTTTCAACTTAGAAAATTATGTAAAAAAAAACTATTCTATGTGATAAAAATCACTTAGAATAGTTTTCAAAAAGGGCTTTATATGTTTAGTTTAAAACGGATTTAAATAGTTTAATCTAAATTAATTAGCTCAATATCACTTTCTTTTACTTTTTTGTTAAGTTGTTTTACATCTTTATTGAAAATAGCATAGATTATAACTAATTCATCATCAATTAGTTTAGTGATTTCATTCTTAAATGTAATAGATTGATCTGTTGGTTTAAAATCCCCAATAGAACTTAAGGAATTTAAATGCGCCAGTTTGTTATTTAACTTAATTGGAAAATTTAAAGGATCTTGACTGCTTTTGCTTTTAGTTTGATATAATTCGTTTTCATGTTTGGTTAAGTCTTTAACAATTTTATCTGCCAATTCAATAATTTCTTTATTTTTTTCTTTGTCAGAAATTGAACTTTTTAACTGATTTACCTGAGCCTTAATCTTGGTAATATTTTTTAATGTTTTATGAATTTCAGTTAATTTTTCTTGAATTTCAATAATAAAATTAAATTGCGCTACTAAATCTTCTTTTGATGCAGTACTTCTTGGATCTAGTAATAAATTAAAGGTTTGTTCAGCAACTTGATTTCCATTCAAATCCATTTTAACTATATATTCTCCAGGTAACGCTTTTGGACCTTTTAAAGATGCCCACCATAAAATCATCCCTTTTACCTTTTCAGCATCAGGATATTGCATATTCCAATTAAAACTATTCGCACCTTTTACTGCTTTAAATTTTTCTTCATCTTGACTCTCATCTGGTTTTGTTGAGAAGGTTTTTATATGTTTTCCTTCTTTTTCGAAAAAGGACAAACTTAAAGTATCTTCTTTTTGAAGGTTTTTAACAAAATAATTTATAATTACTCCTCCAGGATGATTTTGTCCAGCAGTTTTAGATTTTCGGCTACTTCCTCCCATTCTGTAGCTATCCATTGGTTTGTATAAAAAAGATTCTTTTGAAATAAGCTTCTCATTTAATTGGTGAAGCGGTGTTAAATCATCAATAATCCAAAAACTTCTTCCTTGGGTAGCCGCAATTAGATTGTTATTTTTAATAGTTAAATCTGTAATAGGAACAATTGGTAAATTTAATTGAAATGGTTTCCAGTTAGCGCCATCGTCAAAACTAATGTACATACCATTTTCAGTTCCAGCATATAACAATCCTTTTCTATTAGGATCACTTCGTAAAGCTCGAGTGAAATGTTCCGAAGCAATACCGTTTGTAATTAATTTCCATGTTTTACCATAATCTTCAGTTTTGTAGATAAATGGTGTATAATCTCCTAATTTGTACCTAGTTCCAATAATATAAGCACCACCAGCGGTAAAGGGATCAACTTCAATACAGTTAATCATTGTCCATTCAGGCATTTTTTCAGGAGTTACGTTAGTCCAGTTTTTACCACCATCTTTTGTAATATGAATAAGCCCATCATCTGAACCAGTCCAAATTAAATCCTTTTCAAAAGGAGATTCTACTGCAGCAAAAATAGTTCCGTAATATTCTACTCCAGTATTGTCTTTTGTAATTGGACCACCAGAAGGGCCTAGTGTTTTAGGATCATTTCTGGTTAAATCTGGGCTGATGATTTCAAAAGATTGACCTTCATTATAAGTTACATGAACGAAATTAGAAGTTGTGTACATCTTTTTCGGATTGTGTGGCGAAAAGAAAATAGGATAATTCCACTGAAAACGATATTTCATATCCTCAGCACCGTGTCCCATTGGATCATCAGGCCAAACATTAACTACTCTTCTTTCTTCGGTTTTATGATTTACTCTAGTTAGCAATCCGCCATAACTTCCACCGTAAACAATATCATTATTTAAAGGATCCACCGCAATATGAGCGCTTTCTCCACCAGCAGTGCTTTCCCAATCGCTTTCGCCAATAGTCCCTCCGTTAGTTCTGTGTGAAATTCTAACTGTTGAATTGTCTTGCTGAGCGCCATAAATTCTATATGGAAAATGATTGTCGGTAACAACTCTATAAAATTGAGAAGTTGGCTGATTGTAATAGGTACTCCAATTTTCACCAGCATCAAAACTTATTTGCGCACCACCATCATCGGCAATTATCATTCGTTGGTTATCTTCAGGTGCAATCCATAAATCATGATGATCACCATGTGGAGCATTAAATGTTTTAAACGTTTTACCACCATCTTTAGATTGATGGTATTGAACATTCATTACATACACTGTATTTTCATCTTGTGTATCAGCGTAAATACGTGTATAATACCAAGCACGTTGACGTAATTTACGTTCTTTATTAATTAATTTCCACGTTTTCCCAGCATCTAAAGATTTGTAAATTCCACCATCTTTATTTTCTATTAACGCCCAAACAATGTCAGAATTAATTGGAGAAACCGCAATACCACTTATTCCCCAAATTCCTTCTGGTAAACCATCATTTGTTGAAATATTTATCCAAGTTTCTCCTTCATCAGTACTTTTCCAAAGTGCAGAACCTTCACCTCCACTTGATAAACTATAAGGTGTTCTTCTTACATTCCAAGTTGAAGCATATAAAATACGTGGGTTTGTTGGATCGAAAATTAAATCAACTGCACCAGCATTTTCGTTAGAATACAATACTTTTTTCCAGTTTTTTCCACCATCAATTGATTTATAAACACCTCTTTCTTGAGTCGGTTTGTATAAATCACCTAAAACAGCTGCAAAAACAATGTCTGAATTTTTAGGGTGAATTCTAACTCTAGGAATGTGTCTCGAATTTTTTAAGCCAATATGTTCCCAGGTTTTACCAGCATTTGCAGATTTCCACATTCCATCTCCCGAAGAAACATTTCCTCTTACAGTTACTTCACCATTACCAACATAAATTACATTAGTATCTGATTCACTTACAGCAACTGCACCAACAGATCCTCCAAAAAACCCATCTGAAATATTACTCCAAGTATTACCAGCATCTGTAGTTTTCCAAACACCACCACCAGTTGCACCAAAATAATACAAATTTGCTTTGTTTGGCACACCAGTAACTGCAGCACTTCTGCCTCCTCTAAATGGTCCAATATTACGATACTCAATAGATTTGTAATATTCTTCACTAAATTTGGATACTATTTTTTGAGCATTAACTTTGTGGGCTGAAATAAAAATAAAACAGCTTACTAGTAAAAAGTATTTTTTCATGATGTTTGGTTGAATTGTTTGAAATTAACTGAAGAGTAAATCTATAAAAAATATTTTATAATAAAGTATAAATTATCACGTATGGAATTGTTAAAAATTGACAAAATAAATAATACAGTAAACGGAACTATACAAATTACTGGTTCAAAAAGTGAAACCAATCGATTATTGGTTTTACAGCAGTTTTATCCAAATTTAAAGATTGATAATATCTCAAATTCTGATGATTCCAAACTTATGCAAAAAGCGTTGGCAAGTTCTTCAAATGAAATAAATATAGGACATGCAGGTACGGCAATGCGATTTTTAACTTCTTATTTTTCGGTTAAAGAAAATTCTGAAATAGTGTTAACGGGTTCACATAGAATGAAGAACAGGCCTATTAAAATATTGATAGATGCTTTAACTTCATTGGGTGCAAAAATAGAATATGTTGAAAAAGAAGGCTACCCTCCATTAAAAATTACGGGAAGAAAATTAACAAAAAGCATTGTTGAGATTGATGGAAATGTAAGTAGTCAGTATATAACATCGTTGCTTTTAATAGCGCCAACTTTGGAAAACGGGCTGCAATTAAAATTTAAAGGAAAAATAACATCAGTGCCTTATATAAAAATGACATTAACTTTGTTGGCAGAATTAGGGGTTGGTCTTTCTTGGAATGATGATACAATTACCATTCAACCAAAACCTATAATTGAGAACAAGACTATAGTTGTAGAGTCTGATTGGAGTTCAGCATCCTATTATTATAGTTTGTGTGCTTTGAGCCCGAATTCTGAAATAATATTGTCTTCATACAAAAAAACAAGCTTACAAGGCGATTCTGTGTTGTCTGAAATTTATAAGAATTTGGGTGTAGAAACCGTTTTTAAAGAAAATTCGATACTATTAAAAAACACAAAAACTTTAGACTTTAGTCTTTTATCTTTAGACTTAATAAATGCTCCAGACATTGCCCAAACAATAGCAGTAACTTGTTTTGGCTTAGGAATAGAATGTTTTTTAACTGGACTTCGTACATTAAAAATTAAAGAAACCGATAGGTTAGTGGCACTAAAATGTGAAATTGAAAAACTAGGAGGAAAGGTTGAAATAACAAATGAAACTTTACATTTAAAACCGTCGACTAAAATTAATCAGAATATTAGTGTTGCAACGTACGATGATCACAGAATGGCGATGGCTTTTGCCCCCTTGGCTTTAAAGGTTCCTTTGCAAATTGAAGATCCAAATGTAGTTTCAAAATCGTACCCAACTTTTTGGAAAGACTTTAACCAGTTGACAATTAATAACTAACAATTACTAATTTATTTAGTTTGAATTAGTTAATTATTGGGACTAAACGGTTAACTTTTTAGCTTTCAAAACTTAAGACACAGAAAATTTATTGCAAATCACTTGACAACGCCTATGCCGATGTTGTATATTTGCGCTCATTCAATCAAAAACGAATAAAATAGGCTACTTAAATTTTCTGATTTTAAGAACTGTTTTAACTTTTTGTAATACTAAAAAATACTAAAAACCACATATGAAATTATCACATTTTAAATTTGAATTACCAGAAGATTTATTAGCTGAATATCCTGCAGAGCACAGAGATGAATCACGCTTAATGGTTTTGAATAGAAAAGAAAAAACAATTGAGCATAAGCAATTTAAAGATTTAATCAATTATTTTGATGAAGGAGATTTAATGATTTTAAATAACACAAAGGTTTTTCCTGCGCGTATGTATGGCGAAAAAGAAAAAACTGGTGCAAGAATTGAAGTATTTTTATTAAGAGAATTAAATGCAGAAAGTAGATTGTGGGATGTTTTAGTAGATCCAGCAAGAAAAATAAGAATTGGTAACAAATTATTTTTTGGTGAAGATGAAAGTTTAGTTGCAGAAGTTATAGATAATACAACCTCAAGAGGTAGAACTTTACGTTTTTTATATGATGGTTCTTACGAAGAATTTAGAAAAAAATTAGAAGAATTAGGAGAAACTCCACTTCCAAAATATATTAAAAGAGAAGTTAATGCAGATGATGAAGAACGTTACCAAACAATTTATGCCAAACACGAAGGTGCCGTTGCTGCACCTACTGCTGGTTTACACTTTTCTAAACACTTAATGAAACGTTTAGAAATTAAAGGTGTCGATTTTGCTGAGGTAACATTGCATGTTGGTTTAGGTACTTTTAGTGCTGTTGAAGTTGAAGATTTATCGAAACATAAAATGGATTCTGAACAAGCAATAATTAGTGAAGAAACTGCGGATAAAGTTAATAATGCAATTGATTCTAAAAGAAGAGTTTGTGCTGTTGGTACAACTGCTATGAGAGCAATTGAAAGTTCGGTTTCTTCAAATAGCAGGTTAAATTCTTATAATGGTTGGACTAATAAATTTATTTTTCCTCCGTATGAATTTAGCATTGCTAATTGTATGATTACAAACTTTCATACTCCTAAATCTACTTTAATGATGCAAGCAGCCGCATTTGCTGGTTACGATTTTTTAATGGAAGCGTATGAAGTTGCTGTTAAAGAAAAATACAAGTTTTATTCTTACGGAGACGCAATGTTAATTATTTAAATATTACTATATATTTTATAGAATATTGATTCCCGCTTTTGCGGGAATCTTTTTATAAACTAGTTTTTAAAATGGATAAGAAAAAAGACATACGAGCATTAACAAAAACCGAATTACGAGATTTTTTTGTAGATAATGGTGATAAATCATTTAGAGGAAATCAGGTTTACGAGTGGTTGTGGAGTAAAAGTGCTCATTCTTTTGAAGATATGACAAATATTTCAAAGGAAACACGCCAAATGTTGGAAGATAACTTTGTAATAAACCATATTAAAGTTGACGATATGCAACGCAGTTCTGATGGAACTGTTAAAAATGCAGTGCGTTTACATGATGGCTTGGTTGTGGAATCTGTTTTAATTCCAACAGGCAGTAGAACAACAGCCTGTGTATCAAGTCAAGTTGGATGTAGTTTAGATTGTAGTTTTTGTGCAACTGCACGCTTAAAGAAAATGCGTAATTTAAATCCAGATGAAATTTTTGATCAGGTTGCGGCAATAAATCAAGAAAGCTTGTTGTATTACAATCATAAATTATCAAACATTGTTTTTATGGGAATGGGAGAACCATTGATGAATTACAATAATGTGCTTAAATCTATAGAAAAAATCACTTCTGAAGAAGGTTTAGGAATGTCTCCAAAACGGATTACGGTTTCTACTTCAGGAGTTCCTAAAATGATAAAAAAATTAGCGGATGACGATGTTAAATTTAATTTAGCAGTTTCTTTACACTCTGCAATTGATGAGGTTAGGTCAAAAATAATGCCTTTTAGCAAAGCTTTTCCGCTAGAAGAATTAAAAGAATCTTTAGAATATTGGTATGCAAAAACAAATAGCAGAGTAACTTATGAATACGTTGTTTGGGAAGGAATTAATGACTCAAAAGATGCCATACATGCATTGGTTAAATTTTGTAAATATGTGCCTTGTAAAGTCAATCTAATAGAATATAACCCAATTGGTGATGGAGATTTTCAACAAGCAAGACCTCAAGCCATAGACGATTATATTAGTATTTTAGAAATGAATGATATAATTGTAAATGTAAGAAGAAGTAGGGGAAAAGATATTGACGCAGCTTGCGGCCAATTAGCAAATAAGAAAAGTTAGATTAAAAACAATATCAATTTTTTTAATGATATTGTGATATAAAACAAAAAAATCGAGGTTTATAGCCTCGATTTTTTTTATAGTATTAGAAATTATTAATTTCTCTTTAATTTCTTTTTAACTTCAACTTCTTGGTAAGCTTCAATAATATCACCAACCTCAATATTGTTGAAATTCTTTAACTGAATACCACAATCATATCCTTTGGCAACTTCTTTAGCGTCATCTTTAAATCGTTTTAAAGAAGTTAATTCACCTGAATGAATCACTACACTATCTCTAATAATTCTAATTTTAGAGTTTCTAAAGATTTTTCCGCTAGTCACCATACAACCTGCAATATTTCCAACTTTAGAAATTTTGTAAACTTCTCTAATTTCAACATTACCTGTTACTTCTTCTTTAATTTCAGCAGACAACATTCCTTCCATTGCATCACGAAGATCGTTAATAGCATCGTAAATAATAGAGTATGTTCTTACGTCAATTTCTTCATTATCAGCTAACATTCTGGCATTTCCAGAAGGTCTTACATTAAAACCAACAATAATTGCATCGGAAGCAGAAGCTAATAATACGTCAGATTCTGTAATTGCACCAACACCTTTATGAATAATATTTACTTGAATTTCATCTGTAGATAATTTTTGGAATGAATCGGTTAAGGCTTCTACAGAACCATCAACATCACCTTTTAATATAATGTTCAATTCTTTAAAGTCACCTAATGCAATTCTTCGTCCAATTTCATCTAAAGTAATATGACGTTGTGTTCTAACAGATTGCTCACGTTGTAATTGAGAACGTTTAGTAGCAAGTTGTTTCGCTTCTTTTTCATCTTCAAAAACGTGAAATCTATCACCTGCTTGAGGAGCTCCATCCAACCCTAGAATTGAAACTGGAGTAGAAGGGCCTGCATCTTCCATACTCTTTCCACGCTCATCAAACATCGCTTTTATTTTTCCACTATGTTTACCAGCTAACATATAATCTCCAATTTTTAAAGTACCTTCTTGTACTAAAATAGTTGAAACATATCCACGACCTTTATCTAATAAAGCTTCAACCACAGTCCCAACAGCATTTTTATTTGGATTTGCTTTTAAATCTAACATTTCTGCCTCTAAAATTACTTTTTCAAGTAAATCATTTACACCTAAACCGGTTTTAGCAGAAATATCATGTGATTGTATTTTACCACCCCAATCCTCAACTAACAAATTCATTTGAGAAAGTTGTTCTTTAATTTTTTCTGGGTTTGAAGTAGGTTTATCAATTTTATTAATGGCAAAAATAATTGGCACACCAGCAGCTTGTGCGTGGCTAATTGCTTCTTTTGTTTGTGGCATTACATCATCATCAGCTGCAACAACAATAATTACAATATCTGCAACTTGTCCACCACGTGCACGCATTGCCGTAAAGGCTTCGTGACCAGGAGTATCTAAGAAAGCTATTTTGTGCCCGCTTTTTAGTTGTACACCATAAGCACCAATATGTTGGGTAATACCACCAGATTCTCCAGCAATTACGTTTTCTTCACGAATATAATCTAATAAAGATGTTTTACCGTGATCTACGTGCCCCATTACGGTAATAACAGGTGCTCTAGTTTCTAATTCTTCTTCTGTATCTTGGTGTTCTTCAATAGATTCTTCAACTTCTGCACCAATAAAATCAACTGTATAGTCAAATTCTTCAGCAACAATTGTTAACGTTTCTGCGTCTAAACGTTGGTTCATAGTTACCATCATTCCTAGAGACATACAAGTAGAAATAATATTTGTAACTGGTATGTTCATCATTGTTGCAATTTCACTAACTGTAACAAATTCAGTAACTTTAAGTACTTTACTTTCTGCTGCTTGTAATTCTTGATCTATCTCTGTTTGTTGACGATGTTGATCTCTTTTGTCACGTCTGTATTTTGCTCCTTTTCCTTTTTTAGATTTACCTTGAAGTTTTTCTAAAGTTTCTCTTACTTGTTTTTGAACTTCAGCTTCAGATGGTTCTTCTTTTACAATAGGTTTTCTAGGGCCACCTCTTAATGGACCTCTTTGGTTTCCACCTCTACTTTGTGGTGCGCCTCCCGGTCTTCTAGGTCCTCCTTGCGTAGGTGCTTTTTTAACAATTCTTCGACGTTTCTTTTTATTTGCATCAGCAGCTTTTTCTTTTTTCACTACTGCCTCAGGTTTTTTCTTTTTAGGTTTTTCAAATTGTTTTAAATCAATTGTTTTACCTGTTATTTTTGGACCTGATAATTTTTTATATTGAGTTTCAATTGTTTGAGGTGCAGCAGGTTCTGAAGGTTCTGCAGTTTCAGGGGCTTTCTCAACCTCTTTTACAGGTTTTTCTTCTTTTATCACAACAGGCTCAACAATTTTCGATTTCGTTATTTTAGAAACATCCTTTTCAACTACTGTCTCTTTTTCAGTCTTAGGAGCAGCCTCTTTTTCAACCTTCTTAGCAGCCTCTTTCGGTGCTTCTTTCTTTGGCGCTTCTTGTTTTGCTTCGATTTTTGGAGTTTCAGCAATAACCTCTTTAACAGCTTTAGGTTTTATAGGTGCTTCTTCTTTAACCTTTTCAACAACGGGTTTAGAAACTTCAACCTTAGGAGTACTTGGTTCCTCCTTTTTAGGTTCAATATCTATTTTCCCAACGGTTTTAAACTCTAATTTTTCTGCTTTGGCTTTTACAACAACTTTTTTGGCTTCTTCCTCAAGACGCTGTTTTTCCATTTTTTCTTCAAGAGCTACTCTTAGGGCTTCTTTTTCCTTTCTTTTTTCTTCACTTACCTCTTTAGAAGCTGCCTTTTTGTTTCTATCAGTCTGAAAACCATCTAGTAATACATTGTATTCTTCATTAGAGATTTTAGTAGTCGGTCGTGCCTCAATTTCAAATCCATGATTTGTTAAGTGCTCAACGGCTCTATCTAACGAAATGTTTAATTCGCGTAATACTTTGTTTAGTCTCAATGTTTTGTTGTCAGCCATATAATTTATTTTTAGCCTATTTAATGTTGAAAATTTAAAGATTAATCTTCAAATTCTTCTTTTAATATTTTTTGAACCTCTAAAATAGTTTCCTCTTCTAAATCAGTTCTTTTTAAAAGTTCAGCTACATCTTTTTCAAGTACACTACGTGCAGTATCTAAACCTATTTTTTTGAATTCTTGAATTACCCAAGCTTCTATTTCATCTGAGAATTCTGTTAATTCTACATCGTCTTCAGCTTCAACACCTTCGCGTTGGACATCTAGTTCGTAGCCTGTTAGTTGTGATGCTAAACGGATGTTAACTCCGTTTTTACCAATTGCTTTTGAAACTTCCTCTGGTAATAAAAATACATCAACTCTTCCTTTCTTACCATCTTCTCTACCTTCTTCCTCATGAATTTTCATTGAAACAACTTTGGCAGGGCTTAAAGATCTGGCAATAAATAATTGTGTGTTTTTTGTAAAGTTAATTACATCAATATTTTCGTTTCCTAATTCACGTACAATTCCATGAATACGAGAACCTTTCATGCCGACACAAGCTCCAACTGGATCAATTCTATCATCGTAAGAATCTACAGCTACTTTTGCTTTCTCACCTGGTATTCTGGCAACACCTTCTATAGTTATTAAACCGTCAAATACTTCAGGGATTTCTTGTTCAAATAATTTTTCTAAGAATTGAGGTGATGTTCTTGATAAAATAATAACTGGTTTGTTACCACGTAATTCTACAGTTTTTATAATACCACGAACTGATTCTCCTTTTCTAAAATAATCTGAACGGATTTGCTCACTTTTAGGTAAAACAATTTCGTTTCCATCATCATCTAACAAGATTATTGCATTGTGGCGAATGTGATGCACTTCAGCACTATATATATCTCCTTCTAATTCTTTAAAATGTTTAAAGGTGTTAGTACTATCGTGCTCATGTATTTTTGAAATAAGATTTTGGCGCAATGCTAAAATTGCTCTTCTTCCTAAGTCAATCAATTTTACTTCTTCAGAAACATCTTCACCAATTTCAAAATCTGGTTCAATTTTTCTTGCTTCTGAAAGTTCAATCTCTTCATTATCATCTTCAGACATTCCGTCTGCTACAACTATTCTGTTTCTCCAAATTTCTAAATCTCCCTTATCTGGATTTATAATAATATCAAAGTTATCATCAGACCCGAATTTTCTTTTTAAAGCTGCTCTAAATACTTCTTCAAGTATTGACATTAGCGTAACTCTATCAATATTTTTATCTCCTTTAAACTCTGAAAATGACTCAATTAATGCTATATTTTCCATGCATTCATTTAATTAAAATATTACTTTCACTTTTGCTTCTAAAATATCCACAAATGGTATTATTGCTTTTTTTACAACTGTAATTTTACCTTTGCCTATTGGTTTTGGTTCCCGTACTTTCCATTCTAACGCTATATCTTCTTCATTTACGTTTATAAGTTTTCCTTCAACATTAGAATTGTTAGTTAACTTAACTTGCAGGATACGATTAATATTTTTTAAATATTGTCGTTTTACTTTTAGAGGATTTGCTATATCAGGTGACGTTACTTCTAAAGAAAAATCTTCTTCCTCTCTATCTAAATTATGTTCAACGGCCCTGCTAACTCTTATGCATTCAGTTAAAGCAATGCCATTATCTCCATCTACCTCAACGTAAATTTTATTGTCGGGTAAAAATTTTAGATCAATTAAAAATAACGCAGGGTTTTCTTTTAATGCTTGATCTACTAAAGCTATAATTTTAGTTTTATCCATTATTTTATAAAAAGAGGGGACTTTACGTCCCCTCCAATCCTCTATTCTGTAATAATTCGGTGCAAATATACTAACAATTTTTTAATTATAAAAAATGATTTTTTTTTTAATTTAAAATTCATAACTTTACGTGAAATCATAACAATTTAGAACACATTTTTTATGAAAAGTATATTAGTACCAGTTGATTTTTCAATACAAGCTCAATATGCAGCAAAAGTTGCAGCTACAATAGCTAAACAAACGAATTCAAAAATATTCTTATTGCATATGCTTGAGCTACCTTCTGGAGTTATTGACCCTTCTAGTTATGGTACTTCAAATAATACTCCTACGGCATTGTTGTTTTTAAAACGTGCTCATGAAAAATTCGAGGAATTTAAAAGGCTTCCGTTTTTAGAAGGTATAGAGGTAGAAGATTCAGTAAATTTTTATAAGGCTTTTGAAGGAATTTTGGAAGAAAGCAAAAAGCGCCAAGTTGATTTAATTGTAATGGGATCTCAAGGAGCATCGGGTCTTGAGGAAATTTTAGTGGGTAGTAATACGGAAAAAGTTGTTAGAAATTCTGAAATACCTGTGTTGGTTGTAAAAAAGGATATTGAAAATTTTAAAATCAAAAATATTGTTTTTGCATCTAATTTTAAAATTGATAATAGGTCTGCATTTCAAAAAATATTAAATTTCACACTCTTGTTTGATGCAAAATTGCATTTACTTAAAATTAATACAATTCATAATTTTGAAACTACCAAGGACTCTAGTGATGCAATAAGAAGTTTTATTGATGGGTTTGATTTAGGTGAGTTTACATTAAATATTTATAATGATATTTCTGTAGAGTCTGGCGTTCTTAATTTTTCTAAATTAATAGACGCAGACGTTATCGTGCTTAATACTCACGGACGCAGAGGGTTAGCTCATTTGTTTAATGGAAGTATTGGTGAAGATTTAGCAAATCATGCTAAACTACCTGTAGTTACTTTTAAACTTTAAGGCACAAGTATTTTTATTTTAAACCTTTTGGGATTTCACAAACAGGAATGGCAACCATTTTATGTTTATTAGCATTATTTCTTTGAGAATAAATAGTGAACACATCTTTTTCCCTACCTAAAAAGTCATTACTGGTTTTCCCAATTTCGGCTTGTTTCATTGCCCATTCAAGTTCATTGTAGCTCGCTCCAATTTGATCTTCATCAGTTCTGCTATCACCAAATAAGCCGTCTGTTGGTGCTGCTTTTTGAATACTTTTTGGCACTTCTAAGAATGCTGCGATTTTATAAACTTCAGATTTCATTAAATCTGCAATAGGACTTAAATCTACACCACCATCGCCATATTTCGTAAAAAAACCTACCCCAAAATCTTCAACTTTGTTTCCAGTTCCTGCAACTAAATAGCCGTACAGACCTGCAAAATAATATAACGTTGACATACGCAATCTAGCGCGGGTATTTGCTAAAGACATATTTACGGTAGCTGCATTACCAATGGTTGGAACTACAGATTTAAATTCTTCAAAGGTATCTGTTAAATTAATTTCGGTTGAACTTACATTTTTAAATTGTTTTTTTAATTGTAAAATATGTTCTTTTCCTCTTGAAACTTGGCTTACTCCTTGGTGAATTGGCATTTCAACACACAAAATAGGAAATCCAGTTTTCGCACAAAGCATTGAAGTTACGGCAGAATCTATTCCTCCAGAAATTCCAATTACAAATCCATTTACCTTTGCATTAGTTGCATATTCTTTTAACCAGTTAACAATATGTTCAACAACTTTTTCTGTATTCATAATTAAACTTTTTTAGTAATTTTAGCGTTTTAAATAAAGAAGTGTAAATATATAAATTAATGAACAAAATTATAATACTGTTATTAGTTTTATCGGTAAGTTTTTCTTGTAAAAACGAAATCAAAAGTAAAGTTGATGTCTCAACTATTGAAATTAATGTTGAAGTTGATCGATTTGAGCAAAATTTTTTTAATACAACAGCTGAAACTTTACCAGCGTTAAAAAAAGAATATCCTTATTTATTTCCTGTAAATAATTCAGACAGTATTTGGTTACAAAAAATTAATGATGTTGAAGAAATTAAACTTTTTAAAACATCTCAAGAAGTATTTGAAGATTTTTCTGAGCAGACATCAGAGATTGAAGATTTATTTAAACATATAAAATACTATCATAAAAATTTTAAGGAACCTAAGATAATAACGTTAATTACAGATTTAGATTATGAAAGTAAGGTTATATATGCTGATAGTTTATTGTTTGTTGCATTAGATATGTATTTAGGCAAGGAGCAACCTATCTATTTAGATTTTCCAGCATACATTTCTCAAAATTTCGACAAATCGCAATTGGCAGTAGATATTGCAAATGAGATTAGTAAAAAATACTTTAAATCTAGTAGAAAGAGACAGTTTTTAGATATTATAATTGATGAAGGAAAAAGAATGTTTTTAATTGAAAGTTATTTGCCAGAGTATTCAAAAGCGAGTTTAATAGGTTATACTTCTGAAGAGTTTGATTGGGCAGCAGCTAATGAATCTCAAATTTGGAAGTTTTTTATAGAAAATGAATTGCTTTATAACTCAGACCCTAATTTACGGACACGTTTTATTGATAAAGCACCTTTTTCAAAATTTTTTATTGATATTGATAAAGAATCGCCAGGAAGTATTGGTGTGTGGTTAGGTTGGCAAATTGTAACAGCTTATATGAATAATAATAATGTAACTTTGCAACAACTTTTGCAATTAAATGCAGACGAAATATTTAAAAACTCTAAATATAAACCAAAAAAATAATGGCAGTAGCGCATACCTCAAAAATAGAATTTACAGTTGGATTAGACGAGAATAAAGTTCCAGAAAAATTACATTGGAATGCCGAAGAGGGTGGAATTTCTAATGAAGAAGCAAAAGCATTAATGATTTCTGTTTGGGATTCAAAAACAAAGGATACTTTAAGAATGGATTTATGGACAAAAGATATGCCAATAGATGAAATGAAACAGTTTTTTCATCAAACATTAGTTTCTATGGCCGGCACTTTTGAACGCGCAACTAATGATGAAAAAATGACAGCAACTATGCGCGATTTTTGTGATTATTTTGCTGAAAAATTAGAGTTAAAGAAGTAGTTGAATTTCTTAAGAGAGAAGGCAGTGGTTTGAATTTTAAAAACTGTTAATTTACTTAATTACAGTTTTTTATAGTATTTAAAATAGCATAATAATCGTCTGAATTGTTTAGGAAATCTTTATCTGAAACATCTATAATTAACGTGTTTAAGTTTTCTTCTGTTTTAATAAAAGTATTATATCCTTTATGTATTTTGTCTAAATATTCTGGAGTTATATTTTGCTCATAATCTCTGCCACGATTTTTAATATTTTCCAATAAACGTGGTGTGTTTTGATATAAATAGATGTATAAATCCGGTTTGGTAATTTCTTTATACATTATATCGAACATTTTTCTATATAAAAAATACTCTTCCTTTTGTAAAGTTACTTGAGCAAAAATTAATGATTTAAAAATATAATAATCAGAAACTATAAAATTTTTAAATAAATCAAATTGCGCTAAATCATCCGTAAGTTGTGAGTATCTATCCGCCAAGAAACTCATTTCTAATGGAAAAGCATAACGTTCGTTATCTTGGTAAAATTTCGGTAAAAACGGATTGTCTGCAAAGCGTTCTAATACTTTTTTAGCATTAAAATCTTCAGCAATCATATTTGTTAATGTTGTTTTACCAGCACCAATATTTCCTTCAATAGCTATGTAATTATATTTTTCTGAAATACAAATTGGACGTTTAAGTTTTAGATTCGTTTTTTCTATTTCATTGCTGTCAGTGCAATTATCGGCAAGAATTCCAATGCGTTGTTTTTCAATAGGATGAATTAAATTTGGTGTGATTTCTGCTAAAGGAATTAGTACAAAGTTTCTGTGTAACATTTCCTTATGTGGAACATTTAATTCTTTTGAAAAAATTATTTCAGTATCAAATAATAAAATATCAATATCAATGGTTCTAGCTTTATATTCACTATCGGAATTAGGTTCTCTTCCTAAAAACACTTCAATTTTATGAATGGTTTTTAATAAATCTTCTGGATTTAAACCTGTAGAAAGTTCGATACATATATTGTAAAAATCATCACTTTTAAAACCCCAAGATGCGGTTTTATAAACAGATGAAATTTTAGTGACAGTGCCAATTTTTTCAGCAATTAAATTAATTGCTTTTTGTAAATTTTTAAGTTTAGCACCTTGGTTGCTTCCTAAAGAAAGATATGTGGTTCTTAATATTTTCATAAACTGAGTACAAAGAAAAGAAAAGTATTATTTAAAAATATATCTTTGCGGCTCAACTTATAAACATTTAAGTCTTTTTAATATAATAAAGTGTACTCATGAAATTTTTAAGAAATTTAATAGCTTCTATTTTTGGAACTTTTATAGCCTTAGGCATCATTTTTATGTTATTTATTTTAATAGCTTCCTTAGCTTCTGAAAGTGAAAAAATAGTAGTGAAAAGCAACTCGGTTTTAGAATTAAGATTAAAGGGAACAATTAAAGATTATGCTCCAAAAAGCGAGAATCCTTTTGATGAAGTATTTGGATTTAATGATGGGAAAATGGGTTTAAACGAAATACTAAATGCCATTGAAAATGCTGCTTCTGATGCCAATATTAAAGGAGTAAGTATTCGTGTTTCCGGTATTAATGGCGGAATTGCGCAAACCCAAGCAATAAGAAATGCACTTTCAGAATTTAAAGAATCTGGTAAATTTATAAATGCATATGCCGATTTATATGATCAACAGGGATATTATTTAAGTTCCGTAGCAGATTCAGTTTTTATAAATCCATTTGGCGGTCTTGATTTTAAAGGACTTTCTACAGAAGTTTTATACTATAAAGATGTGCAATATAAAACGGGAGTTAAAATGGAGGTAATTCGCCATGGAAAATACAAGAGTGCTGTTGAGCCTTTTTTATATAACAAAATGAGTGATAATAATAGAAGTCAAATTACATCTTTTTTAACGTCTATTTGGAACGAAATGTTACAAGATATTGCTTTAAGTAGAAATAAATCTATTGAGGAATTAAATACTATTGCAGATAATTTATTGGCTAGGAATGCTGTTTTAGCACTTGATAATAATATGGTAGATGGAGAAGTTTATATTGATGAATATACCGATAAATTAAAAATTGCAACTGGTATTTCTTCAGATGATGATTTAAACCGAATTACATTAAAAGATTATATTTCTATTGGAAAAGGACGTAAACGTTCTTCGGCAACTAATAAAATAGCTGTAATTTATGCACAAGGTGAAATTATATATGGTAAAGGCGATGAAAACAATATTGGACCAGAATTAATTATTAATGCGCTAAGAAAAGCAACAGATGATAAAAATGTTAAGGCTATTGTTTTAAGGGTAAATTCTCCTGGAGGAAGCGCGTTAGCAAGTGAATTAATTTGGAGAGAATTAGAATTAGCCAGTGTAAAATTACCAATTGTTGTCTCTATGGGGAATGTAGCCGCATCTGGCGGATATTATATTGCCTGTAATGCAGACGCAATTTTTGCTGAACCAACTACAATTACAGGTTCAATTGGTGTTTTTGGAGTGTTACCAAACATTAGTGAATTAGCTGATAATATTGGAGTTAATGCAGAGCAAGTTAGTACAAATAAAGGTGCTAACTATAGTATTTTTGAACCAATGACTGATGCCTTTAGAACCGTTACACAAGAAGGAGTTGAACAGGTTTATACTACTTTTTTAGAAAGAGTTGCAAAAGGAAGAGGTATGTTAGTAACTGAAGTTGATAGTGTTGCGCAAGGTAGAGTTTGGTCTGGAGTTGAAGCTATTGAAAAAGGCTTGGTAGATGAATTAGGTAATTTAAATGATGCCATTTTACATGCTGCTGAATTGGCTGAGGTAACAGATTATAAAGTTAGAAATTACCCGAGTTATAAAATAGATTTTGAAGATCGAATTAATAGTTTTCCTTTTATGAAATCTAAAGAGAAATTGTTTTTGGAAGAGTTAGGGGAGGAGAATTATAAAATATATCAAAGTGTAAAACAACTTTCAAAATTAAAAGGGATACAGGCTAGAGCTCCTTTTATGTTAGAAATTAAATAGTTTTTAATTCTATTACGTTAATCGGATTTATTTATAGCGGATATTCCTGTAAAGGAGGAATCTATAAGTTGTGAAAACAAAATTCTGAATTTAAAAATGAACAAATACTAAATAAATTTATTTTTGAACTAGTAATTTCTTCATTTCGTTGCGATATTTTAGAGGACTACTTCCTGTAAATTTTTTGAATAATTTATTAAAGTGCGAGAAATTATTAAATCCACTTTCAAAACAAATTTCTGTAATACTCGAATGGTTTTCTGCAAGTAATTTTGTAGCGTGTACAATTCTAAATTCATTTACAAATTGGGTAAATGTTTTGTTTGTAGATTTTTTAAAATACCTGCAAAATGCAGGAACAGTCATGCTAACTTTTTCTGCAATTTCATCTAACGGAATAGGTCTTTTAAAGTTTGTATTTACAAAACCAAAAATAACATCTATTTTGTTGTTATCTTGAGGTTCAACTTCAAAAGCAAACCCATCAACATTTAATAACGAATAATCTTTTGTATGTGCTAAATCTTTTAAAATTTCCAAAAAATGAATAATTCGATCCATTCCTTCATAATTTACTAACTTTTCAATTTTTGGACCAACTGTTTTTTTTACTTCAATATTAAATAAAATACCTTTCTTAGCTTTAATAAACAACGATTTTACTAGTTGCATTTCTGGTAAATCAACAAAATTTTCTCCCAAAAAGTCCTCTTTAAATTGAATTACTGTTTCCTTTCCATTTGAAGTAAATCTATCAGTAAAGCCACTATGTGGTAAATTAGCCCCAATAAGAATTAGCTGGCTATTACTAAAATAGGATAAATGGCTACCAATATGTCTTTTCCCGTTTGCTTTATTAACATATATTAGCTCTAACTCTGGGTGAAAATGCCATGAAGGTAAACTATCAACAACGTTTTTGCTATGTTGTTTTATGCGGATTGAGCTTCCAAACTCTGGATTTAGTTTTTTAAAAGCGGGCTTTGTATTTTTCATATTTGCCATAATAGTTACAAAAGTAGAGATTAAATAAATAACGATTCTATTTAGATTTGATATGTTTATGTTCTAAATTAACTCTAAATAGGAAAATATTAATAAACTATCAATATAGGACATAAATATGGAAAATGCGAGGTGTTTTAGATTGAAATTACACCATACATTTGTCCTATACTAATTAAAAAAATATAGAATTATGAAAAATTTAATTAAAAAGAATTTACTTATTGTTGCACTTTTTTTTGCAGTAGTAACGAACGCAACAAACATTAATAACAATGTTAAGGTAACTTTGATTAACTCTAAGTTAATTGATTTAAAATTAGAAAATTCAGATGGAGATTTAACAATAAGTGTAATAGATGCCTATGGAGAGATTTTGTATACTGAAAATTTTGAAGGAAATTATTTCTCAAAAAAATATGATTTAAATACATTGCCAGCAGGTAACTATTACTTTGAATTTGAAGGTGAAACAAGAATTAACTTAATGCCTTTTAAAGTAACTTCTAAAGGATTTGAATTTAAAAACCAAATTGAAAGTACTTTTTACAAACCTATTGTAAGACAAGAAGGAGATTTAGTTTTTATTTCGAAAACGGCTTTTAATAAAGAGGATTTTGAAATTTATTTATATGATAATCAATCAAATATCTTGTATCAAGAAAAGTTAAAGGGTGATATAAATTTAGGCAAAAGTTTAAATTTGAAGAATCTTACCTCTGGAAATTATAAAATTGTAATGAAAAGTGCTGGTAAAGTGTTTGAACAAAAAGTTTATAAAGAATTATAATAGTTCATAGATTATTTAAGTTTGGTTTAATTAAAAGGGGTCTTCAGTTGAAGGCTCTTTTTTTATTCCCTTAAATATGACACAAAACTGTAGTCGTATTTATTATTTGCATCGGCTTTAAAATGTTGTCTAGAAGTTTCTTTCCATATTGAAGCATCAATTTTAGGGAAAAACGCATCAGCATCGAAAGTATGATGGACAAAAGTTAGATCAAGTTTGTCTGAAATTTTAATAGCTTCTTTATAAATTTCTGCTCCGCCTAAAATATATGGATTATCATCAGAAGCTGCTGCCTTAAGAGCTTCGTCTAAAGTATGCACAACAATACAGCCTTCAGCAGCATAATTTTTATTTCTAGTAATTATAATAGAAGTTCTGTTTGGAAGAGGTTTCCCAAGAGATTCAAAAGTCTTTCTACCCATAATTATATGGTGGTTTAACGTAATCTGTTTAAATCTTTTTAAATCTGCTGGTAAATGCCAAATTAGTTGATTGTCTTTTCCTAAGGCATTATTTTCTGCTATTGCAGCTATTATTGTAATCATTCGTTTTCTAAATTTTTGGGTAGCTGCTCCTTTTTTTTTACTTCTGTGGCATATTGCTGACTTTCAGCCTTTATTTTAGCTTCATGAGCGATTGCTTTTTCTAGTTTGGCTATTTTTAGTTCTTGTTTTAGTACTAGTTTTTCTGTTTGTTTACGCTCCCATTCTTTATTCATAAACTTATTTGTAACATACACATTGATAACATGTAATATAAAAAGGAAGAACCAAATTAAAATTGCCCAAACAAACCAATTAAACTGTTCCCAAATATTTAAAAATTTATTAAGTACAATTAAAAATACTGAACCAACTAAAAAAACTATAAAATGATAATATAAACGTTTTTTTTGTTTGATTCTATTTCGTGCATTTTCATATAATTCGTGCTGTTCATTCATCATATAATTTGTTTTACATGCTTTTAACCCACTCTTTTATGTAATCTGTAAAATCTTCTGTTTCATCGGCTTGAGAAAATTTTTCATTCGCAAGAGTTAAAAATTTTGAAATGTTTTTATCTGAAGTATTTATAAGAGTATCAATTGATTTTAATAAATTAACATCTTCAATTTCAATAATTCTTTGAATAATTTTATTTTTTAATTGTAGAGAGTCCATACTGTTTTTTTATGCTTAACGTTTTCTTTACTTTAATATTATACAGAAACAACACCTTTAATATGTGGATGTGGATTGTAATTTACTAAAGTAAAATCTTCAAAATTAAAATCAAAGATATTTTTAATTTTTGGATTTATTTTCATTTGAGGCAATGGTTTTGGCTCTCTAGATAATTGTAAAGCAATTTGTTCGCTGTGGTTGCTGTAAATATGTGCATCACCAAATGTGTGAATAAAATCTCCATAACCTAAACCACAAACTTGAGCCATCATCATTGTTAATAAGGCATAAGAAGCAATATTAAATGGAACTCCTAAAAAAATATCAGCACTTCGCTGGTATAATTGACAGGATAATTTTCCATCAGTTACATAAAATTGAAAAAAAGCATGACAAGGAGGCAAAGCGGCTTTTCCGTTTGCAACATTTTCAGAAAACGAAACTGATGTATCTGGTAATACACTTGGATTCCAAGCGGTTACTATCATTCTTCTACTGTCTGGGTTTGTTTTTATCGTATTTATTACTTCAGTAATTTGATCAATACCTTCGCTATTCCAATTACGCCATTGATGTCCATAAACAGGACCTAAATCACCATTTTCATTTGCCCAGGCATCCCATATTTTTACGCCGTTTTCTTTTAAATACTCAATGTTAGTCGTTCCTTTTAAAAACCAAAGCAATTCATAAATTATAGACTTTAAATGGAGTTTTTTTGTAGTTACCATTGGAAACCCTTCATTTAAATCAAAACGCATTTGATAACCAAAAACACTTTTTGTTCCAGTTCCTGTTCGGTCTTCTTTTAAAATCCCGTTTTTGTTGACGTGTTTAATTAAGTCTAAATATTGTTTCATTTAATTAGGTTTAACTATTGAAAAGTTGAATTGGTTATTTATTAAATTTTAACAAATAAACAAAAATTATCCGATTATCATTCCTGCAATTGTTGCAGAAAGTAAAGAGGCTAAAGAACCACCAATTAATGCTTTTATACCAAATTCGGACAATGTTTTACGTTGCCCAGGAGCCAATGATCCAATACCTCCAATTTGAATTCCAATTGAGGCAAAATTAGCAAATCCACAAAGCATATATGTTGCCATAATTACAGATTTATTATAGGTAAAATGTGTAATATTTGTAACATCTTTAAGCTCAGCTAATTGAATATATCCAACAAATTCACTTGCTGCTAATTTAACTCCTAATAATTGTCCCATTAGCATAATATCTTCTTTAGCTACACCAATTAACCACATAAGAGGGGCAAAAATAGTTCCTAAAATAGCCTCTAAAGTAAATTTTGGATACGGAGTATTTGCAGCCATCCATTCGTTTAAATTAGTAACATCTCCAACCCAACCTAACATACCATTTAACATGGCAATAATAGCTACAAAAACTAACAGCATTGCGGCAACATTAGCAGCTAATTTTAAACCTTCTGTTGTTCCATTTGCAATGGCGTCTAATATATTAGAACCAATTTTTTCTTGTGAAACACTTACATCAGTATTTACTTTTTCGGTTTGTGGATACAACATTTTTGAAATTACAATTGCTCCAGGTGCAGCCATAACAGACGCAGCTAATAAATGTTTGGCAAAATGCAATCGCAGTACAGGATCATTTCCTCCTAAAAATCCAATGTACGCCGCTAAAACACCACCAGCTACAGTTGCCATACCACCAATCATTACTAATAATATTTCAGAACGATTCATGCGTTCTAAATATGCTTTTATCATTAAAGGAGCTTCTGTTTGACCTAAAAATATATTTCCAGCAACAGATAAACTTTCCGCACCAGAAATATGTAATAATTTTGTTAGTAACCAAGCCAACCCTTTTACTATAATTTGAATAATTCCTAAATAAAATAATAGGGACGTTAAAGCCGAAAAGAAAATAATAGTAGGTAATATTTGGAATACAAATATAAATCCATACGATTCGCTATTCATTAAACCTCCAAATAAGAAGATACTACCAGCGGCAGTATAATCTAAAATATTTGTAAAAATACTTCCAACAAACTCGAAAATTGCTTGTACAAAAGGAATTTTTAATACACCTACAGCTATTAAAAGTTGGGCTGTTAATCCAGCTCCAACAGTTTTCCAATTTATTGCTTTTCTATTACTACTAAACAAGTAAGCTACTAATATTAATGAAAACATTCCTAAAACACCTCTCCATAAAGATGTAACAGAAAACCCTTGATTATCTATTAATAAATTAGATGTAATTTCTTGTGAATTTGCAGATGTAATACTGAAAAATAGCAGCGCAGCTAAGCCAATTTTTTTTATCATTTTGAAGTTTGGTTATTGGGTACGTTTGTTAATTTCATCACGAATTTTTGCAGCTAATTCGTAATCCTCATCTTGAACAGCTTTGTCTAATTTTTCGTTTAACTGTTTTAAGGTGACTTTTGAATAAGTTGATTTTTTAACAGGTTCGGGATCTTCAATTAAGTTTTCAATTCCTATATCATCTTCTTGTCCAGGGCCTAATTCATCCTTCATTTTTAAGTAAATTCCTGCTTTATCTAAAATGTTTTCATAGGTGTAAATAGGAGCATTAAAACGAGTTGCTAGAGCGATTGCGTCCGAAGTTCTAGTATCAATAATTTCTTCTATTTTGTCACGTTCACAAATTAAACTAGAGTAAAAAACACCATCAACTAATTTATGAATAATTACTTGTTTAATTTTTATTTGAAATCTATCAGCAAAAGTTTTAAACAAATCATGGGTTAAAGGTCGCGGTGGTTTAATTTCCTTTTCTAATGCAATCGCAATAGATTGCGCTTCAAAAGCACCAATTACAATAGGCAATGTTCTATTACCATCTTCTTCACTCAAAACCAATGCGTAAGCACCGCTTTGTGTTTGACTGTATGATATTCCTTTTATATTTAGTCGAACTAAACTCATAAGTTAAAATTAGCAAAAAAGGCTGTCTAATCAAAGGACTATTGGTCCAAAAATTAGACAGCCTTGTTAAGAGGCACAATTTAATAAAATTATGCGTTATTAGCCTTAAATTCTTTTAACTTTTCTATTAATTTTGGAACTACTTCAAAAGCATCACCAACAATGCCGTAATCAGCAGCCTTAAAAAACGGTGCTTCCGCATCAGTATTTATTACAACTTTTACTTTAGATGAATTAATTCCAGCTAAATGCTGAATTGCTCCAGAAATACCAATGGCAATATATAAATTAGATGCAACGGGTTTTCCAGTTTGCCCAACGTGTTCGCTATGTGGTCTCCATCCTAAATCTGAAACTGGTTTAGAGCAAGCAGTTGCAGCACCTAAAATGCTGGCTAATTCTTCAACCATTCCCCAATTTTCAGGGCCTTTTAAACCACGACCAGCAGAAACTACAATATCAGCATCTGCGATAGTTACCGTACCTGTAGTTTGTTCAATCGATTCTGAAGTTAAATTGCTACTTGCTATTTCTGGAGAAAAACTTTCAGTTGTTCCTGAAACTTCGTTTTCAAAAACTCCGTAAGAATTTTTAGCCAGTGTAATTACTTTTACTTCAGTAGAAATTTCGCAACTATTAAAAGCCTTGCTCGAAAATGCTTTTCGTTTTACAACAAACGGAGAAGTAGAGCTAGGTAAGGACATAACATTACTTGCAAAACCAGCATTTAAATTAACGGCAACTAACGGTGCTAAATACAAACCGTTTGCATTTGAATCTATAATAACAACTGTTGAATTTTCTTTTTCAGCAGCTTGTTTAACAATGTTTGCAACTATTTTTGCATTAAAAGTAGCCAACGCTTCGTTTGAAACATTTAATACTTTTTCTGCACCATATTTATAGAGTGTTTCGGTTTCGGTTGCATTTATTGCAAGAACTACAAGATTAGTATCTAATTGTTCTGCAACTTTTTTCCCGTATGATGTTACCTCAAACGTTGATTTTTTAAATTTTCCTTCCGATGCTTCGGCTAAAACTAAAACTGACATATATTTTTATTTTGTTTAATCGTTGTTGAACTATTTATTAAATAACTTTTGCCTCGTTGTGTAATAAGTTTATTAACTCATCTACATTGTCAGCATCTACTAGTTTACAAGCAGATTTGGCTGCTGGTTTTTCAAAAGAAGTTGATTTAGTTGTAACTTCATTTGCTGTTGGCTCAATAATAGTTAACGGTTTTTTACGAGCCATCATGATACCTCGCATGTTAGGAATGCGTAAATCTTTTTCTTCAACAAGCCCTTTCTGTCCAGCAATTATTAAAGGTAAATTACAGGATAAAACTTCTTTTCCACCATCTATTTCTCTTGAAACAGTAGCTTTCTCACCTTCAATTTCAAGTCCAATACAAGCATTTACAAAATTATAATCTAACAACCCAGCGACCATTCCCGGAACCATTCCACCATTATAATCAATAGATTCTTTTCCGGCCAATATTAAATCATATGGATCATTTTTAACAACTGCAGCTAATTCTTTTGCAACAGCAAAACCATCTGTAGCAGCAGTATTAACTCTAATAGCATTGTCAGCTCCAATTGCTAAAGCTTTCCTTAAAGTTGGCTCTGTTGCAGCATCTCCAACGGATATAACAGTTACGCTTGCACCTTGTTTTTCTTTAAACCACATAGCGCGAGTTAATGCAAACTCATCATACGGGTTTATTACAAATTGCACGCCATTACTGTCAAATTTTGTATCGTTTTCAGTAAAATTTATTTTTGAAGTAGTATCAGGAACGTGACTTATACAAACTAATATTTTCATATTATTATTTATTTGATTATTTAATTATAAAAATAACGACTTTATTATTATATTTTACGAATGTACTACTTTTTTTTAAAAATACTATGCGCGCATAGTAAAATTTTATTAAGTATTATTTTTTTGATAGTAAATTTAGAATTGCTTACTTTTGCAATTCGTTAAAAAATATACAATGAAGACAATACAATTTAGAGAAGCTATTTGTGAAGCGATGAGTGAAGAAATGCGTCGTGATGAAAGTGTTTATTTATTAGGTGAAGAAGTTGCTGAATATAATGGAGCATACAAAGCGTCTAAAGGAATGTTAGATGAGTTTGGAGCAAAACGAGTTATTGATACACCAATTGCTGAATTAGGTTTTACTGGTATTGCTGTTGGTTCCGCTATGAATGGAAATAGACCAATTGTTGAGTTTATGACCTTTAATTTTGCATTGGTTGGAATTGATCAAATAATAAATAATGCGGCTAAAATTAGACAAATGTCTGGTGGTCAGTTAAATTGCCCAATTGTTTTTAGAGGGCCAACTGGTTCTGCAGGACAATTAGGTGCAACACACTCTCAAGCTTTTGAAAACTGGTTTGCAAATACTCCAGGTTTAAAAGTTGTAGTTCCTTCAAACCCATATGATGCAAAAGGTTTATTAAAAGCTGCGATTAGAGACGATGATCCAGTTATCTTTATGGAATCAGAACAAATGTATGGTGATAAAATGGAGGTGCCAGAAGGTGAATATATTATTCCAATAGGTGTTGCCGATATTAAAAGAGAAGGTACAGATGTAACAATTGTTTCTTTTGGTAAAATTATTAAAGAAGCTTATAAAGCGGCTGATGTTCTTGAGAAAGAGGGCATTTCTTGTGAAATTTTAGATATGCGAACTGTTAGACCAATGGATTTTGAAGCTATTTTTACTTCAGTTAAAAAAACAAACAGATTGGTTATTTTAGAAGAAGCTTGGCCTTTTGCTAGTGTTTCTTCAGAGATAACATTTCAAGTACAAGAAAATGTATTCGATTATTTAGATGCTCCAATAAGAAGAATTACAACAGCGGATGCACCTGCACCATATTCTCCAGTATTATTAGAAGAGTGGTTGCCTAACTTTAACGATGTTGTTAAAGCGGTGAAAGACGTTATGTATATAAAATAAAGGCATACTATTTGCGTTATTAAATCCTTTCAAGTACTACTTGAAAGGATTTTTCATTTAAAACGTCTACTCTAAGGTTTACATTTTGAATAATAAATCCGACCCTTAAAATACAATAAGTATTAAATATGAGAATAATTTTTAAAGTTATATACTTCCTTTTTTTGTTCATTTTTTCAATGAGTTTTGCTCAAGTTAAAATTAGTGGGATAGTTGTAGATGAACAAAATGAATCTATTCCGTTTGCAAACATAGTTTTTGTAGATTCTTATACGGGAACAGTTTCAGATGAGAATGGTAAGTTTTATTTAGAATCAAATAATACATACACTAAAATTGAAGTATCATTTATAGGCTATGAAACAAAAATAGTACCCATAAAAAGTAGAGATTTTAATTTAACAATTACTTTAAATGAGTCGGCCTCTCAGTTAGATGAGGTTTTTATTTATAGTGGAAAAGTTAAGAAAAAAGGAAATCCTGCAATTGCAATTTTAAAGAAAATATGGGCGAAAGAACGTCAGAATGGTATTTATTTATTCGATCAATATCAGTATGAAAAGTATGAAAAACTTGAGTTTGATATGAATAATGTTGACAGTGCTTTTATGAAAAAGAAACTGTTTAAAGGAATGGAATTTGTTTTTAAAAACATAGATACTTCAAACATAACAGGAAAAGCTTTTTTGCCAATTTTTATCAACGAATCAGTTTACAATTCTTACGGAAAAAATAAAGGAGGTCAAAAATTGCGTGAAGATTTAGTTGCCAATAAAAATTCGGGTTTTAACTCCAATCAAAATGTAATTGCTTTTATAAAAGATTTATATGTAGACTATAATATATATGATAGCTATATTAAAATTTTCGATAAAAGTTTTGTGAGCCCTATTTCAAAAGCATCAGGAATTTCAACCTATAATTATGTGTTAACTGATAGTGCGTTTGTAGATAATAAGTGGTGTTATAATATTCTATATTATCCTCGTAGAAAAAGTGAATTGACTTTTAAAGGCGATTTTTGGGTAAATGACACAACGTTTGCAGTTAAAGAAATTAATATGCAAGCAACTCGAAGCGCAAACATAAATTGGGTAAAAGATATTTATATAGAACAGGAGTTTAATGTGTTAAACGATTCTGTATTCTTACTAAAAAGAGATTATATGCTCTCTGATTTTAGTTTGAATAAAAAAGATAAGTCCAGAGGAGTATATGGTAGAAGAACTACCATGTACAAAGATTATAATTTTGATGAAATAAAGGATGCAAGTTTCTATAGTGAAGAAATAAATGTATATGATAAAGAAATTTATAATAAGAACAACGATTATTGGAGTGACAACAGACAAGAAAAATTGAGCGATAACGAGCTGGGAATATATAAAATGTTAGACACCCTAACCACAGTTCCAAAGTTTAAAAAAATGTACAATGCCATTTCGATTTTAGGCTCTGGATACATAGAGTTTAATAAATTTGATTTTGGCTCCATATATTCAACTTTTGGTAAAAATGATGTTGAAGGGTTGCGTTTGCGAGTTGGAGGAAGAACCTATTTAGGAGGAAACGAGCCTTGGCGTTTACAAGGTTATACTGCTTATGGTTTTGATGATGATAAATTTAAATACGGAATGTCTGGTAAATGGATGCTAAACCCAAAAAGCAGGTTTATAATTGGGGGAGGAAATAGGCGAGATGTAGAACAAATAGGAGTTAGTTTAACAACAACAAATGATGTTTTAGGAAGAAGTTTTGCATCGTCTTCATTTTTTGCAAGTGGAGATAATAGTAAGTTAACCTCTATAAATTTGTCTAACTTTTATATGTCTATTGAACCAAAAAACAATCTACAATTTAAACTTGGTGCATCTTATAGAACTTTAGAATCTGCTTCACCAGAAACATTTAATTTAGATTATTGGGTTGATAAAGAAAGGGACATTAGAAAATCGGATATCATTCAATCTGAAATAGATTTCTCTATAAAATATACACCAGACAGAAAAACAATTGGTTATGGAGTTGAAAGGAATGAAGTTACTGATACTTATTCAACTTTATTTTTAAATTATTCACAAGGAATAAAGGGTGTTTTTGATAGTGATTTCGACTATCAGAAATTGCAGTTTTATTATCGTCAACCAATATTAATAGGTGGTTTTGGTAGAATGTTCACCACTTTTGAAGTCGGTAAAACATTTGGAGAAGTACCTTTAGGATTACTAAATGTTGTCCCTGGAAATCAATCTTATTTTACTATTGAAAATACCTATGCTTTATTGGATTATTACGAATTCGTAACGGACACGTATGCTTCACTTCATATTGAACATAATTTTAACGGACGTTTTTTATCTAGAGTTCCTTTGTTAAGAAAATTAAATTTAAGAGAAATTGTTGGTGTTAAAGGTGTTTGGGGAGAAATCTCTGATAAAAATTTAGCATTAAACGCTTCAAATATAAATTATGTTGCACCTACAAAAGGCTATTATGAATATAGTGTTGGAATAGGAAATATTTTTAAAGTGTTTAGAATTGATTTTAGCTGGAGAGGTAATTATCTAGATATGCCAAATGCCAATAAGTTCGCTATAAAAGGTGCTTTTGGTTTCCATTTTTAAAATCATGCTAAAATTTACATAAGCAAACCTATGATTTTTGTACTTTTGCAAAATAAAAAATAAAAAAAATGACTGCTAAATCTAAAAAAGTATTAACATTTGACGTGTTAATTGAAATACCAAAAGGAAGTAGAAACAAATATGAATACGATTTTGCCTTACATAAAATCAGATTCGATAGAATGCTATTTTCATCTATGATGTACCCAGGTGATTATGGATTTATTCCAGAATCATTAGCTTTAGATCAAGATCCGTTAGATGTATTAGTATTGGGTTCTGAGCCAACATTTCCTATGGTTGTTATGGAAGTAAGACCAATTGGAGTTTTTCATATGACTGATGAAAAAGGACCAGATGAAAAGATAATTTGTGTGCCAGTTTCAGATCCAATTTGGAACAATAGAAAAGATATTCACGATTTAAACCCTCATAGATTGAAAGAAATTGAACACTTTTTTCAAGTTTATAAAGATTTAGAAGAGAAAAAAGTAGATGTTGGTGGTTGGGGAGATGCAGCGGAAGCCGAAAAAATTTACCATGAATGTATTGAAAGGTATGAAAATAGTGAACATAAGAAAAAAAGAACATTTACAATATAATACATAATTAATCAACGATTTACATAAACCATCTTTAAAAATTAAAGGTGGTTTTTTTTATAGTTTATATTTTACTATTTTAGCGCACTTAGAAAAATTAATTAACTTAACTTATTAACTAAAGAATGGAATTTATTGTAAAATTTTTACCTCTTTTTGGGGTTTTAGCACTTGTATTTGTTGTATTTAAAAATGCTTGGGTGTCTAAACAAGATGGAGGAAATGAAAAAATGACAAGGATTGCTAAACACATTGCCGATGGTGCAATGTCGTTTTTAAAAGCTGAATACAAAATATTATTAATATTTGTATTAGGGGTTGCAATTTTATTATATTTTAAAGGAACCTATGATGTGGGCTCTCACGGAATGGTAGCAGTATCATTTATTGTAGGTGCAATTTGCTCTGCTTTAGCTGGATTTATTGGAATGAAAGCAGCTACTAAGGCAAATGTTAGAACTACGCAAGCAGCAAGAACTTCTATAGGAAAAGCATTGGAAGTAGCTTTTGCAGGTGGATCTGTAATGGGATTAGGAGTTGTAGGTCTTGGAGTACTAGGATTAAGTTCTTTATTTATGGTATACCAATGGATGTGGCCAGGCACTGAAAATATACCAATGGTATTAAATGTACTTTCAGGTTTTTCATTAGGAGCGTCTTCAATTGCGCTTTTTGCACGTGTAGGTGGAGGAATTTATACAAAAGCAGCTGATGTTGGTGCAGATTTAGTTGGTAAAGTTGAAGCAGGTATTCCTGAAGATCATCCGTTGAATCCTGCAACAATTGCAGATAATGTAGGTGATAATGTTGGTGATGTAGCTGGTATGGGAGCCGATTTATTTGAATCTTATGTAGGTTCTATTATTGGTACAATGGTTTTAGGGGCACTAATTTTAACTCCTAATTTTGGAGGTTTAGGAGCTGTTTATTTACCGTTGGTTTTAGCAGCTGTAGGAATTGTATTATCAATTGTAGGTACATTTTTTGTGAGAGTTAAAGAAGGTGGTAGTCCGCATAAAGCTCTGAATTTTGGTGAATTTGGATCAGGATTTTTAATGATTATTGCTTCATTTTTCATCATTGTAAAGTCTGGTTTATTACCGGCTGAATGGATATCAGATGGGGTACAATATAATGCAATGGGTGTATTTTATGCTACACTTGCAGGGTTAATTGCAGGTTTTGCTGTTGGTAAAGTAACAGAATTTTATACAGGTACTGGAACTATCCCAGTAAATTCTATTGTAAAACAATCTGAAACCGGCGCTGCAACTAATATTATTGCAGGTTTAGGAGTGGGAATGATGTCTACAATGTTTCCAATATTATTTATTGCAGGAGCAATTATGTTCTCTCACTATTTTGCAGGTTTATACGGTATTGCAATAGCAGCTGTAGGGATGTTAGCAAATACAGGAATTCAATTGGCGGTAGATGCTTACGGACCAATTTCTGATAATGCCGGTGGAATTGCTGAAATGGCTGAACTACCAAAAGAAGTGCGTCAGCGTACAGATGAATTAGATGCCGTTGGAAATACAACTGCTGCAATTGGAAAAGGGTTTGCAATTGCTTCTGCTGCATTAACAGCATTGGCATTATTTGCTGCATTTATGAAAACTGCAAATATAACATCAATTGATGTGTCTAAGCCTGAAATTATGGCGGGACTTTTAGTAGGAGGAATGTTACCATTTGTATTTTCTGCTTTAGCTATGAAAGCTGTAGGACGTGCTGCAATGACGATGATTGAAGAAGTTCGTCGTCAATTTAGGGAAATACCACAATTACATGCTGCTTTAGAGGTAATGAGAAGACATGATTCTGATAAAACAAAATTTTCAAAAGAAGAACTAGCTATTTTTGATGAAGCTGATGGATATGTTGAATATGAAAAATGTGTTGAAATTTCTACAGAGGCTTCTATTAGAGAAATGGTTTTACCTGGTTTATTGGCTTTAATTGTTCCAGTACTTGTCGGGTTTATTGGTGGTGCACAGATGCTTGGAGGTTTGTTGGCAGGTGTGACAACTTGTGGTGTATTAATGGCAATTTTTCAATCAAATGCTGGTGGCGCCTGGGATAATGCTAAAAAAACAATTGAAGAGCACGGAAGAAAAGGATCTGAAGCACATAAAGCTTCGGTAGTTGGTGATACGGTTGGAGATCCGTTTAAAGATACTTCAGGACCTTCTTTAAATATTTTATTAAAATTAATGTCTGTAGTTGCTTTGGTAATTGCACCTAGTATTGCTCTAGATGCTGTTGATGTAGCAAAATATGCTGGAGATAAAACTCAAACTGAAGTCATTGTTAAAGTAATTAAGAAAGAGGTATTGGTGACTATGGAAAGTAATGATGACGGAACTGTAAAGGCTACTGTTACTACAACTACTATAGAAAATGATGAAGAAGTTGTTGTAGAAATAGTTTTTGAAGGTACTGAAGAAGAGGTGAAATTAAAAATAGATGCTTTAGAAGATGCAGATGTTAAGGTCAAGAAAGTTGAAAAAATCAATAAAGATGTAGAAAAGAAAAACTAAACCTTTCTTTTAAATAATAATATAAGCTCACCAATTTAATTGGTGAGCTTTTTGTTTTTGGTTAAGTCTTAAAAGTTAGAATGATTATAAATAATTGCCTGAGTCATATTTTTATATATTAATTACTACCTTTATAAAGTATTTAAGACTAAATGGTGCGATTTAATTTGGAATATCCCCTAAATATAAATCAATTTCAAGAAAACCTCTTTTCTTGGGTTATCATTTTGATGTTTTATTACCTTCTGTATTTTAAACTAATCACTAATCTTTATCTTTTTAACCAATGAAAAAAATTATCGCAATTTTAATTGTATTAATGCTTCCTGCACAAATGTTTGCAAGTGAAGCAGATTTAGTAATTCCAGATGCTATCAAAGATCAATATATTTTATATTGGGGTTTTATCATTACGATGTTAGGACTGCTTTTTGGGTTTTATCAATTTATTCAGATTAAAAAAATTCGTGCGCACAAATCTATGTTAGAGGTGGCTCAAGTTATTTTTGAAACATCAAAAACCTATTTAATTCAACAAGGAAAATTTATTTTTATTTTATTTTTATTCATTGGAACTGCCGTAGCTTTTTATTTTGGCTTTTTATCTAAAGACCCAGAAACAGGCGAAAATTTATTTGGTGTTGTTGGAGTATTAATGATTTTAGGATGGACGATTCTCGGAATTTTAGGTTCTTATGCTGTTGCTTGGTTTGGAATTAGAATGAATACTTTGGCGAATTCACGAATGGCTTTTGCTTCATTAGAAAGAAAACCTATTAAATTACTAAACATTCCTTTAAATGCTGGAATGAGTATAGGTGTAGTCTTAATTTCTTTGGAATTAACTATGATGTTAATAATTTTACTGTTTGTGCCAGGGGAATATGCAGGTGCAAGTTTTATAGGTTTTGCAATTGGTGAATCCTTAGGTGCTTCTGCTCTTAGAATTGCAGGTGGTATTTTTACTAAAATTGCTGATATCGGTTCAGATTTAATGAAAGTAATTTTTAAAATAGGGGAGGATGACCCAAGAAATCCAGGAACAATAGCCGATTGTGTTGGAGATAATGCAGGTGATTCTGTTGGACCAACTGCCGATGGGTTTGAAACTTATGGAGTAACAGGTGTTGCATTAATTTCGTTTATTTTGTTGGCAATTATAGATACTTCTTTACAAACGCAATTGTTAGTTTGGATTTTTGTAATGCGTATTTTAATGGTTATTACCTCTATAGTTTCGTATTGGATTAATGGAGCAATAACAAAAGCAAAATATAGTAATGTTGACGAATTAGATTTTGAAAAACCATTAACTTCGTTGGTTTGGATTACATCGCTATTATCAATTGTAGTCACATTTATTGCAAGCTATTATTTAATAGGTGACCTTGAAAATAACTTATGGATAACACTTTCAATAATTATTAGTGCTGGTACTTTAGGTGCTGCATTAATTCCTGAATTTACCAAATTATTTACAAGCCCAAAATCAATTCATGTAAAAGAGGTTGTAGAAGCTTCCAAAGAAGGTGGAGCGTCATTGAATATACTTTCTGGTTTGGTAGCAGGAAATTTTAGTGCTTTTTGGCAAGGAATGGTTTTCTTTTTCTTAATGTTTATTGCCTATTATGCATCAACATATGGTTTAGGAAATATTATGATATACCCTTCTATTTTCGCTTTTGGTTTAGTAGCCTTTGGTATGTTAGGTATGGGACCTGTTACTATTGCAGTTGATAGTTATGGACCAGTTACTGATAATGCACAATCTATTTATGAATTGTCTTTAATTGAAGATAATATAGAAGAAATAACTGTTGAAATAGAAAAAGATTTTGGATTTACACCAGACTTTGAAAAATCGAAATATTATTTAGAAGCAAATGATGGTGCAGGAAACACATTTAAGGCAACTGCAAAACCTGTACTTATTGGAACAGCAGTTGTTGGTGCAACTACTATGATTTTTGCCTTAATATTGGTTATTGAACATTCTTTAGGTATTAAGCCTGAAGCAATCCTAAACCTATTAAATCCATATACTATTTTTGGATTTTTACTTGGTGGGGCTGTTATTTATTGGTTTTCTGGAGCAAGTATTCAGGCAGTTACTACTGGAGCTAGTAGAGCAGTAGCCTTTATAAAAGATAATATTAATTTAGACCCAAATGCACCTAAAAAAGCAGATCTTGAGAAATCGAGAGAAGTAGTAAAAATTTGTACTCAATATGCTCAAAAAGGAATGCTAAATATTTTTATTGCGATTTTCTCTTTTGCACTTGCATTTGCATTCTTATCTGCACCTATAGATTTTTCTGAAAGTATGAGCGATGCTGATAAATTAGTTGCAGCAGCACCAGTTTCATTATTTATTAGTTACCTTATTTCTATCGCTTTCTTTGGATTGTATCAAGCAATATTTATGGCAAATGCAGGAGGGGCTTGGGATAATGCAAAAAAAATTGTAGAGGTTGATATGAAAGAAAAAGGAACTCCGTTGCATGATGCATCTGTAGTTGGAGATACGGTTGGAGATCCTTTTAAAGACACATCTTCCGTAGCTTTAAATCCAATTATTAAGTTTACAACCCTATTTGGCTTATTAGCAATGGAAATTGCAATTTCGCCTTCATTTAGAGATGTTGCTCCATATTTTGGAATTGCATTCTTAATAGTAGCATTATACTTTGTTTATAGATCTTTCTATAAAATGAGAATAAGTAAATAAAATTATTATAATAATTAAAAAAGGCTGTCTGAAAAATGGAATATTTAGACAGCCTTATTATTTGCTATTGTAATAGTATAAACAATTTTCAAATTATTTGAAATATAATTGATTTGTTAATTTGTTAAAATTCAACACTAAAAATTAAGAGTGTATTTTTTAAAAATATTGTATATTTCCAAAAAAATAAAAATAGTTAGATGAAATTTATAAGTGATCCATTAAAGAGTTTTATTAAATTAGAAACAGCTTCAAGTATTATACTTTTTTTAGTTTCAATTTTTGCCATAATTTGGGCGAACTCATCTTATGGATATTTGTATGAAGAGATTTGGTATAAAAAATTCACAATTGGATTTATAAATTCAGATTTTCATTTATCAAAGTCATTAATTTTATGGATTAATGATGGTTTAATGGCAATTTTCTTTTTTGTAATTGGCTTAGAAGTTAAGCGCGAAATTTTAGCCGGAGAGCTAACAACCTTAAGAAAAGCATCCCTTCCAATTTTTGCTGCAATTGGAGGAATGGCATTTCCAGTATTAATTTTCTTTCTTTTAAATAAAGGTAAAGTTGGTATGGATGGTTGGGGAATACCAATGGCTACCGATATTGCTTTTACTTTAGGAATATTAAAATTATTAGGAAAACGCGTTCCACTTGGAATAAAAATATTTTTAACGGCATTCGCAATTGTAGATGATATTGGTGCAGTTTTAGTTATTGCTATTTTTTATAGTACAAATATTCAATGGGATTTAATTGCTTATGCAATGGTTTTATTTGCAGGTGTTTCCTTTTTAAGTTATAAAGAAGTATATTCAAAATATTTCTATTTTATTATAGGATTCATAGTTTGGTTATTGTTCTTAAAATCTGGCGTACATCCTACTATTGCTGGAATTTTAATGGCATTTACAATTCCAATTCACAGAAAAGTAAATATTTCAGAATATTTAGAGTCTGTTAAACGACAGTTGGTAATTTTTAAAGATAATAAAGCTACTTCAAGTCAATTGCTAACAAACGATCAAATACATGCTGTTGATGCTATTGAAAGCTGTTCAGAAAAAGTACATTCTCCATTGCAACATTTAGAGCATACATTACATGGTTGGGTTTCTTATTTAATTATGCCAATTTTTGCCTTGGCAAATGCAGGTGTTATTATTAGTTTTAAAGGTTTAGAAGGTGCAACTCATATAGTTTTTAATATTGCTGCTGCATTGATTTTAGGGAACACTTTAGGTATCTTTTTTATGAGTTATGCTGCCGTAAAATTAAAGTTTGCAGACTTGCCAGAGAATGTAAATTTCAAGCAATTATTAGGCGCAGGGATGTTAGGTGGACTAGGTTTTACAATGTCACTATTTATTGCAAACTTAGCTTATGAAGAAGAAAGTTTAGTTGCAGCTGCAAAAATGGGAATTATTATAGGTTCTTTAATTGCTGGTTTATTAGGGTATCTAGTTTTACGATCTACTTTAAAAGCACCAAAAAGAACTTAAAATTGTTGCTTGTATTTATACTCAACAAATTTAAAATAGTTAAATAATTTATAATTTACATCCAAACCATAATTTATATTAAAATCGTAATCAATTACGTTTTCGTAAATATTAGGGTTATAGGCTAAAGGGTTTCGAGCTCTATTATTCCATTCCATTACATAAAACTTATTTTTTGTTTCGTAATACGATTGTGAATAAAAGTTTGATGGTTTTGCAATTGTGAGTAAATAAGTTTCAAAACCAGGATCTATAATAATAATCTCGTACTCCAATTCATCATTTGCAATTCTAACTGCTCCTTCTGGGAGTTGTGTGTCCGTTTTTGTAGTTTTTGTTGTTGAACTACATCCAACAATAAAAAAAACAGTTACTAAAAAATAGATTATATTTTTCATGTGTCTATGTTATTAAATTTTAACGGTCACATGCTGTTCGCTATTAAAAATTTTATTGGATAATAACCTTTTTAGCATGCTCATTTCATAATTTGTTGTTTTAATTAGTTTAATCGTTCAAAAATTATTCCAATTTATCCTTTTTAAATTATTGTTTAGTGTGGATGTCAATATTTAATTTAGGAATACCTACTACTTCAAAAGTAGCCGATGCCAATTCAACTTTTCCATTTGTTTTTGTAATTTCATCCAAAATTTCAATAAAAATTGCATTTTTTGTAAACCTTCTTTTTTTATAATCTACTACATATCTAAGATTAAATTCAATCCAATTATCAGTTAATCTTAATGATAAGGTAGATGCAACAATGGCATCTTCTATTAAATATTTTTTCACCATTAATTTCCAATCTTCTTTTGCAATATTAGCGTATTTTGAAAGTTGAGTGTCCGCTGTTTTTTGAATAATTTTATTGGCTAGGGTAATATCTGAGCCATATTTAATAGGAAGGTTAATTTCATCCCAAACAAATGGAAAATCTGTTGAATAATTATGAACCGCACCTTTAAAAACAAAAGAATTGCTAATTTTTACAATCCTACCATTATAATTATCACTAGAAACCCAATCTCCAATTTCCATTAAAGTAGTTTTTGTAATTCCAATATCAATTACATCTCCTTTAATATTATTTATTTTAATTCGGTCTCCAGGTTTATACATATTTGAGCCAAATATGGCAAACCAACCTGCAATACTTAAAACTACTTCTTGCAAAGCAAAAGCTATTGCAGCACTAATTAAACCAATGGAAACTGTAAGATACTGGAAGCTTCCAGTAAACATAATAAGTATTAAAAAAATAATTACAATATAACTACTAATCCTTACCAGCTTTTTAATGCGATAGCGATTTGTATTATCAGAAATTTTTTTATTAATACTATTTCTTATGGCCCAAGAAATTAATAGGATGATTATTAGCCAAAGGATAAATTGAGCAAATTTTATAATTAACTCACTAGATTCCCAACTTTTAAAATCTTGAATTATATTGTTTAACTCATCCATAATTTATGTTTTACCAATTAATTTCTGGGGCATTTTACATAAGAGAAGTGTTAGTTATAATTTTTTTAATTCGTATAAATCTTTACGTCTGTCTTTTAAATTTCTAACACTACCAAATTGATGCAATTGTCTTAATAAATCTATATCTACATCGGCAATTAAAATCATTTCAGTATTTGGGGTAGCTTCTGCTTTTATACCATTTGCTGGAAATGCAAAATCACAAGGTGTAAATACCATAGATTGTGCATATTGAATGTCCATATTTTGAACCTTTGGTAAATTTCCAACACTACCTGCAATTGCAACATAACATTCATTTTCAATTGCTCTAGCTTGTGAGCAGTTTCTAACTCTTGAATAGCCGTTTTGAGTGTCAGTTAAAAAAGGTACAAATAAAATGTCCATTCCTTCGTCTGCTAAAATTCTACTTAATTCCGGAAATTCTGAATCATAACAAATTAAAATTCCAATTTTTCCACAATCTGTGTCAAAGCTTTTTAATTCATGTCCTTTTTGAAGTCCCCAAACACGAACTTCATCTGGTGTTACGTGTAATTTTTCATACCTTTCAACAGTACCATCTCTTCTACATAAATAACCTACATTGTATAATTTTCCATTTTGCATTTCGGGCATACTACCTGAAATTATATTTATATTGTACGAAATGGACAATTGAGAAAATTGTTTTACAATTTCTTCGGTATGTTTTGCAAGTTCTCTAATAGCTTCAGCTTCTGTTAAATGGTTGTTCTGAGCCATTAATGGCGCATTAAAAAATTCTGGGAATAGTGCAAAGTCTGATCTATAACCTGAAACCGCATCTACAAAAAATTCTACCTGCGTCATTAATTCTTCTAAATCTTTATAAGGTCGCATTTGCCACTGAATTAACCCTAAACGGATTACTTTTTTTATTACGGAAGCTTTCTTAGATTTCTTTTCATAATAAATATTGTCCCATTCTAAAAGTACAGCATAATCATTTGAAGCTTCATCTCCTTCTAAATAATTTTTCAAGACTTTTGTAGGATGAAAATCGTTAGAAACTTGAAAATTTAACACTGGATCGTGAATTTCTTTTCTTCTAACTTTTGCAATATATTCTTTTGGTGATAATTTATCTGAATATTTATGATAATTTGGAATTCTTCCACCAAAAGCAACGCCTCTTAAATTTAAACGCTCGCACAATTCTTTTCTATAATCGTACAATCTTCGTCCAAGACGTAACCCTCTATATTGTGGTTTTATAAAAACATCAATTCCATATAGTACATCTCCGTCTTCTGTATGTGTGCTAAAGGTATAATTTCCTGTAATTTCTTGATAGGAATGATGGTCATCAAAACTATTATAATCCACCATAATAGACAATGCACAACCTGCAATTTGATCGTTAATTTTTATAACAACTTGTCCTTCTGGGAAACATTCAATTAGAGATGCTATTTGGTGTTCTTTCCAAAAAGAATTTGGCATAGTTGTATAGGAATCTATCATTGCTGCTTTAAGCTCTTGATAGTCATTTAAAGTTAAATAAGTTAATTCAATATTTTCTATATCTTTCATTTTTTAAGTAGTAAATTGTTTAAAATAAGAATAATACAGGTAAAGTGCTGTTACTATTTTTATTGTATTTACTAAGTAAAATTATACAAAATTTTTGATTTTTTAATTATTATTTTTAAAAATAAATCATGTGAAAAATTGCAATTTTAAAACCATTTTTTCCTTCTGAAATAGAACAACATTAAGATAAAAATAACTAGTATAATTAACCAAAAACCAAAGTATCCCCATTTCCAAGTTAGTTCTGGAATGTTAGCGAAGTTCATGCCGTAAATTCCAGCTAAAAAAGTAAGTGGAATAAAAATTGTAGAAACTACGGTTAGAGTTTTCATAACTTGGTTCATCCTGTGTCCTTGAATAGAAAAGAATAAATTTATGTTACTTTCAAGTCTAGCTTCAATTTTATCGCAACTGTCTAAAAGCGTAAGACAGATATCTTTAATTTCAAAAAAATATTTAATGTGTTTTTGTTGAATAAGTTTAAATTGTTCTCGTTCGATTTTTGTTGCAAAATCGCGTATTGGGATAATTGTTTTTTTAATAAAATGCAATTGCCGTTTGTAAATTTCAATCGTGTTTAATAATTCGGGTGAAGGGTCTTCATTAATATCAATCAGCGCAAAATTTTCAACTTTATCTTCTATACTATCAATAGTTTTAAAATAATTATCTAAAATAGATTCCAATAAAAGAAAAAGTAAATAGTCCGTAGTTCTTTCTCGTGAAATTCCAATATTTTCTCTTAATCTGTGTCTAACATGTTCAAAATGATCCGCTTTTCTTTCTTGAAACGATATTAAAAAGTTTTTGCCTAAAATAAAACTTAATTGTTCCGCTTCAATTTCGATAGTTTCGGAAGGTAATAAAGATTTTATTGAGAAAAAGATGTAATCTTCATACTGTTGAAATTTGGGTCTTTGATTTACATCTAAAATATCTTGAATTACTAAATCGTGAACTCCAGTTTTCTTACAAATACTATAAATTTGTTCTACATCGTGTATTGCGTGTGTATTCAGCCAATATTGTTTGGTTTCATCTGTAAAACCATTATAATCTTTTTCGTAAAAATTATTGTTTTCATTTAATTCATTTTGGGTGTAACTAAAAAGTTGCATCCTAAATTCATCAGTATATTTATTTCCAGTAAAAATGGGATTATGAGGATTTAATTTTTTTCTATTCAGTTTTTTTTTGCCCATTATAAAATTCTTTTAAATAAGATTTCTTTTTATTAGAAGTAATTTAAATGTATAAAATAAAATTCACTTTTTTAGAAAAATCTAATATCAATTAAATTTAAACCGTTATTTCGTCGATTACTTTTAAACTATATTATATTTGTAGTTATTAAATGTCCATTAGACCTTAAAAACAATAAGTAGAAATAGATGAAGGGAGTTGTAACAAAATCGACAGGAAGTTGGTATACAGTATTTGATGAAAATAGTGATACCATTGATTGTAGGTTAAAAGGGAAATTTAGATTAAAAGGGATAAAAAGTACAAACCCAGTAGCTGTTGGAGACCACGTTATATTTGAATTTGAAGACGGAAAAGAAACTGGTGTTATAAATAAGATTCTTGAAAGAAAGAACTATATTATTCGTAAGTCTGTTAACCTATCTAAGCAAACACATATAATTGCTTCAAATATCGATACAGCTTTTTTATTGGTTACTATAGACAATCCTCCAACATTTACAGGTTTTATAGATCGTTTTTTGGCTACTGCTGAAGCTTATAATATTACAACTGTATTATTGTTTAATAAGTTAGATATTTATGACGACGAGGAATTAGAAAAACTTGCGTTATTAGACGCGACTTATACCGATATTGGCTATAAATGTATTGCCATTTCAGCAACAAAAAATATTGGTATTGATGAGGTGAAAGCATTAATGAAAGATAAAACTACTATGTTTTCTGGACATTCAGGAGTTGGGAAATCAACCTTAATTAATGCAATTGAACCAACTCTCAATTTAAAAACAAAGGAAGTTTCTAAACAACATAGGCAAGGAATGCATACCACCACATTTGCTGAAATGTTTCATTTAAGTTTTGGTGGATTTATAATTGATACTCCTGGAATTAAAGGTTTTGGAGTAGTAGATTTTGAACCACATCAAATAACAGATTATTTTCCTGAATTTTTTAAATTAAAATCTAACTGTAAATTCAACAATTGTTTGCATATAAATGAACCTAAATGCGCTATAAAAGAAGCCGTTGAAAATGGTGAAATTGCATATTCTCGTTACAATAGTTATGTGCAAATGGTTGAAGGAGATGAAGAGCATTATAGAACGGATATTTATGGTTAATTTAACCAATAGCCAATAGTAAAGATATGAAAGCAGTTATTCAAAGAGTGTTAGAAGCTTCAGTTACAATTGACGGAAAAGTAGTAAGTGAAATTAAAAACGGATTACTTATTTTAGTTGGAATTGTTGCGGATGATACAATAGAAGATATTAATTGGTTGTCAAAAAAAATTGTAAACCTCAGGATTTTTAATGATGAGAATGGCGTTATGAATAATTCATTAATAGCTATTGATGGAGATGCCATAATTGTAAGTCAGTTTACCTTGCAGGCAAGCACAAAAAAAGGAAACCGACCTTCTTATTTAAAAGCTGCAAAACCAGAAATTGCAGTACCACTTTATAAACAATTTGTTACCAAAATTGAAATAGAACTACAAAAAAAAGTAGGAACAGGAGAATTTGGTGCAGATATGAAAGTTGCCTTAATAAATGATGGCCCTGTTACAATTTTAATAGATTCTAAACAGAAGGAATAATTAAAGAATTTAAAAAGTAAAAATATTTTTTCAGAAATTTGATTAAAAACTTATCAGATAAATTTGAATACAATTGTTGGAAAAGTATAAATAATTAATAATGAATCAATTAAAAAGACTGCCTTTTTCGTTAAAAAACTCATAAAATATTATAAAGAATATAAGTTAATTGTATTATTTAGTATTTTTGCAAATGCTAAAAAAAATAAAAAACTAAAAAAATGAAAAAACAAATCTTATCATTACTAGTAGTATCACTACTATTTATTTCTTGTAAAGAAAAAGTAAAAGAAGAAAAGAATACAACAGAAGCCAAAACTGAAGTTCAAGCAATAAAAGATCAGGCAATAGCTGACGCTAATTATACTGCAAATACTGAAGCTTCTGTACTAAATTGGAAAGGGTTTAAACCAACAGGAACTCATAATGGTACTGTTGCAATTAAAAATGGAACTTTTGAAGTAAAAGAGGGGAAATTAGTTGGTGGAAATTTTGTGTTTGATATGAACGCTATTACAGTTTTAGACATACCTGCAGAAGATGAAGGAAATGGAAAATTAAAAGGCCATTTAGAAAGTGGAGACTTTTTTGATGTTGCAAAAAACCCTGAAGCTACATTTAAAATTACAAGTGTTGATGGTAACTTAGTTAAAGGAGATTTAACTGTTAAAGGAATTACCAAAAACATTGAATTTCCTGCAGCAATAACTACAACCGATTCTGGAGTACAACTTTCTGGAACAGCTTTTGAAATTGATAGAACTGAATTTGACATTAAATATAAATCTGAAAAATTCTTCGATAATTTAAAAGATAAATTTATTAATGATGAATTTGAAATTTCTTTTGAATTGAACGCATCAAAATAAATTATTTAGCAATAAACAATCTTAAATTGCTTGCTTTTATTGTAAGGATTAACGCTAAAACAATACTATTGTATTGTTATTAATTAAAAAAGAACAAAAATGAAAAAATTTGGAATACTAGTATCAATTGCATTTGTAGTATTATCGTTTTCAACAGTAGCTGCACAAGAAAAGTTCGAAGTGGATGTTGCAAATTCAACAATTACTTGGAAAGGCTACAAGCCAACAGGCTCACATAATGGAACAATTGACTTACAATCAGGTACTTTAGAAATGGATGGCCAAGATTTGGCGGGAGGTTCTTTTGTAGTAGCTATGTCATCATTGAAAGATGCAGATGGAAGCGGAAGGTTAGAAGGGCATTTAAAATCTAAAGATTTCTTTGAAGTAGAAACATTTACTAATTCTACCTTTGTAATTACTGAAGTTGCTTCAGATGAAGATGAAAATTTAATGATTACGGGAGAAATGACAATTAAAGGTATTACAAAACAAATCTCTTTTGAAGCTGAAGTTTCTGAAACAGCTACTTCCGTTACTTTAATGTCAAGTGTTTTTCAAATTAACAGAGCCGATTTTAATGTTACATTTAAATCCAAAACATTTTTTAACAACTTGAAAGATAAGTTTATAAATGATGAATTTGATTTACAAGTTACGATTGTAGCGAATAAATAAGATTTACTAAAGTTATAATTTAACGTCATTCTGTAGTTTTACTTGGGATGACGTTTTTTATTGCTTATTTTTCACAGCCTTTCTTTTATACTAATTTGTAAATGGTATTTTCTTTAACCATGCTCATTACAAAATTGCTTTGCACATTAGAAACGGATTCTAAAACAGAAAGTTTATTTTTTAAAAAAAATTGATAGGATTTTATATTTGGAGTTACAATTTTTAATAAATAATCAAAGTTTCCAGCAATATGAAAACACCCAACAACTTCGGGCATTTTTTCAATTGCGTTTTCAAATTGAGTAATTAATTTTTTGGAATGTACTTGAAGTGTTACCTGACAAAAAACTACCAAATTTAAACCCACTTTTTCTCTATTTATTTCGGCTTTGTAATGGGTAATAGTTCCGGATTTTTCTAAGCGTTTAATTCTGTCGTAAGTAGGTGTAGTTGTTAAACCAATTTTTAATGCAATTTCTTTTATATTCATTTTTGAATTTTGTTGTAAGTGCATTAAGATTTGACTATCAATTGTATCAATTTTATTCATAAGGAGTAATTTTTTCTAAAATTAATAAAAATCTTTGCACAAAAAGAAATAAATTCTTTATTAAAGATAATTAATAGTAAAAAATAGTGTTATTGGTAAAATAATCAGAATATATAATTAATATTTCATAATTTTATATTAACAATTTTAACTAGGGATAATAATTAAAAACAGTTAGTCATGAGCAATAAACCAGCAAATAATATTCAAGATTTACAATACTTTGGAGAATTCGGAGGTGTAAATCCTTCAATTTCAGATTCGGCAACCTATACTTTTTTACATGCAAAAACAATGCTCGACACTTTTGAAGGTCATGCAGAAGGTTGCTATTTATATTCACGCCATACAAGTCCAAGTAATTTATATTTAAGTGAAGCTTTGGCAGCTATGGAATTTACTGAAACTGCAAATGTAGCGGCTTCTGGTATGGGAGCAATAACATCTGTATTTTTACAGGTTTGTGGAGCTGGAGATCATATTGTTTCTAGTAGAACTATTTACGGAGGAAGTTATGCGTTTCTTAAAAACTTTGCTCCAAAATTTAATATCTCTTCATCTTTTGTAGATATAACTTCGTTAGAAGCTGTTGAAAATGCAATTACTTCAGAAACAAAAATGATTTACTGTGAGGCAATTAGTAATCCGTTATTAGAAATTGCTAACATTGCCGAATTATCTAAAATAGCAAAAAAACACAATGTTTTATTGGTAGTTGATAATACTTTTTCTCCATTAATAATCTCACCACAAAAATTAGGTGCAGATATTACAATCCATAGTCTAACAAAATTTATAAATGGTACAAATGATACCGTTGGAGGTGTAGTTTGTGGAAGTCAAGAGTTTATTGATAGTTTAAGAAATGTGAATAATGGCGCCGCTATGTTATTAGGACCTGTTATGGATAGTTTAAGAGCTGCAAGTATTTTAAAAAACTTAAGGACACTTCATCTTAGAATGAAAAAACACAGTGAAAACGCAATGTTTTTAGCTGAGAACTTTGAAGCTGATGGTTTAAAAGTTGTATATCCAGGTTTAAAAAAACATAACGACCACGAGTTGTTTAAAGCTATGTACAACAAAGAATATGGTTTTGGTGGAATTTTAACTATTGATGTTGGCAGTTTAGATAAAGCCAATGAATTAATGGAACTTATGCAAAATGAAAATTTAGGATATTTAGCTGTTAGTTTAGGTTTTTACAAAACGTTATTTAGTGCGCCAGGAACAAGTACTTCTTCAGAAATTCCAGAAGAAGAACAAATTAAAATGGGTCTTTCAGACGGGATTGTTCGTTTTTCTATTGGATTAGATAACGATATTGAACGCACCTACAGAGCCATGAGAATGTGTATGAAAAAAGTTGGTGTTTTATAAACCTTTATTCTTTTTAATTTTTACAAGCCTCATTCATTAATTTGAATGGGGCTTTTAATTTGTGTAAACTTTCAATTTTGTGTATTATTACATTTCTAAAAATAATTCATGCAGGAAAACAAGAACACTACAGAAACAGAGGACCACGATATTATAAATAATTTAGAACTCAATTTTTTTGAAGCACTTATTCCTGTGGTAGCTTTAATGTTAATGTTAGCATATAATATTTTTTTTGCAGATGGTGTTTTGTTAGGTGATTACTCCAATCAGTTTATTTTATTATTAGGTGGTTTTGTTGCTGCAATAGTTGGCTTTTTTAATAAAGTGAATTTTAAAACAATGGTTGTTGAAATTATTGATAACCTAAAAAGTGTTTTTGTACCTATAATGATCTTGTTTTTAGTTGGCGCATTGGCAGGAACATGGTTGGTAAGTGGTATTATACCAGCAATGGTTTATTATGGACTTCAAGTGTTAAATCCAACAATTTTTTTACCAGCTTCAGTAATTATCGCCGCACTAATTTCTATTGCAACAGGAAGTTCTTGGACAACTTCTGCAACGGTTGGTATTGCGTTGGTCGGAATTGGTAGTGCCTTAGGTATTCCAACAGGTATGATAGCTGGTGCAGTAATTTCAGGAGCCTATTTTGGAGATAAAATGTCACCTTTAAGTGATACTACAAATTTAGCTCCAGCGATGGCAGGAACAGATTTATTTACGCATATACGCTATATGACAATTACCACAGTACCAACAATTATAATTACGCTAATTGTGTTTAGTATTCTAAGTTTTAATATTGATACTTCTGGAAATGCAGATGTTAGCGGTTTATTAAATACTATTAATAGTACGTTTAATATTTCACCATATTTGTTTATTGTACCAGTAGCCGTAATTGTATTAATTGTAACCAAAACAAAACCATTAATTGCTCTTGGAGTTGGTGTTTTATTAGCAGCTGTTTTTGCATTTATTTTTCAATCGGAGATATTAAGTGAGTTATCTAATTCAAATTTTAAATCAATAATAAATGCAATATTTATTGATACTGAAATTACCACCGATAACGAAAAATTAAACGAACTTTTTAGTGCAGGTGGGATGCAAGGAATGCTATGGACTATATTTCTTATTATTTGTGCTATGGTTTTTGGTGGAATTATGGACGCCATTGGAGCCTTAACAAGAATTACCGATGCTTTACTAAAAGTTGCCTCATCTGTATTTGGCTTATTTGCAAGTACTGTTGTAAGTTGCTTAGGTTTAAATGCAATAGCATCTGACCAATATTTGGCAATTGTAATTCCTGGAAAAATGTTTAAACAAGCCTATGAAGATAAAGGTTTAGCACCTGAAAATTTAAGTAGAAGTTTAGAAGATTCTGGAACTGTCACATCCGTTTTAATCCCTTGGAATACTTGTGGAGCGTATCAATCTACGGTTTTAGGAGTTAATGTTGCAGATTATTTTGTTTACGCAATATTTAATTGGTTAAGTCCATTTACAACGTTGTTTTTTGCTGCATTAAATATTAAAATAAAGCAATTGAAGAAAGAATAACTATATTAATTTATAATGTTATAATAATTGAGAAGAAAGATATCCATGCATTGCAAAATATGCATTCTTTAATATTACTTATACAGACTTAAATAAAGAAATTCCAAACCAAACCAAACCGAACTGATAAATCTCTGTATGGATAATTTGGTGCACTATAATAATTTCTACCTGTAAAACTAGCTCCAAAATTTTCAACTTTTAAAAAGATGCGTGTTCTGCGAACTTGCATATTAAAAAAGAAATCTAAGATAGGATAGTTTCCAATTTCAGTTTCATTTTGCAGTACAAATTCACTTAAAAGCGGATTGTAGGCATTAGATTTAAATGCAGTAAAGTATTTAAAAGTAATACCAGTTTGTAAATAAAGCGGTTTTCCTTTAAATACATAATTTGCATAATACAAGGTGTTCTGAGTAACTATTTGTGGCACATGAAAAAATGATTCACCTTCTAATACATTTTGATACATAACTGTATTGTCTAAGGTAAAGTTTCTAAATGTAAAATACTGGTTGGCTTTTACTTTAATATAATTTAAAGTTTCTTTGGCTTGAGTTGGACGAGAAATTGTATCAAAATATGTGTAATTATCAATTAAATTATACGAAGCATTTATACTTCCCCACTTATTTAATTTAAATTCAACACCAGCATTTTTTAGTTCTTCATTGTCAAAATTATTTTTCCAATTGTAATCTTTAAAAGCACTTTGATATAAGATTTTATTTAAACTAGGTGATTTTGAAGTAACTTCAGCATATCCTTTAATACTAAAAATACTGTCTTTTTTATAGTTTACAGAAGCTTTTATAGAATTCCCGGTTAGGTCTCCAGAAATAATTGAAGTAGCATCTGCATTTATGCTTAAGTTACCAATAGTTGCTTTCCAATCTGCTCCTGCAGCAAGCACATCTCCTTTTAATCTATCGGAAATTGTAATGGTATCTAAAAACAAAATACTATTGTAATGGTAATTATATTTATAATAATTTGCTTTTGCTCTTAAAGTTCCAGTGTATGGCGTATATAGCTCAAAATAGAGCTGATTTTCCATATTTTGATAAGAAGTATGATCTTTAATAGAAGTTTCATAAGAATCACCAAAGACAGTGCCAGGAGCACCTTTTTTAAATCTATAATGTTTGGTTTCATACATAAATGTATGCCCTAACTTTATAACTAAATTATCTCTAATAGTTTTAATGGAATCTAATTTAGAAATTTTAACTTGAGCAGAGTCTTTAGGTGTTTTTTTGGTATTTTTTTTATTTAAAGCGAGTTGTTTTTCGCTTTTTAATTTTGAAACTGTGTCATTCTTTTTTATTGAAATAGCTAACGTATCTTTAGCCTTTAGATTGGTTTTTACTAATTCTTTTCTAGGTAAAATAACCGTGGAATCTTTAGATTTTAAATTAGCTACTACTGCACCCTTTTCAGGTAAATTTCTGGTAGAATCTTTTGCTTTTAGATTTTTTTCTACCACGTCTTTTTTAGGTGAAATAATAGATGAATCTTTCAGCTTTATAGTTGCTGCTATTAAATCTTCATCAATCGAAATATTAGTAGAATCTTTAGGTTTTAGATTACTAACCTCCAATTTCTTTTTAGATAAAAGAGTTATAGAATCCATTCGGATAGAATCAGCTGCTTTAAGTGCAAGTATATTATTTAAAGAATCTGTCTTTTTTTGTTCAATAAGTAATTTGCTTTTTATATGTTTTTTGGTTAGTTGATTCTTTTTTGAAAAAAGTGTGATGCTTTGGTTCACAAAATACCGCTTTCCTTCATACATATTTTCTGCATCTGTAAAATTAACTTCTAAGCGACCACGATCTGTATAATTAGGGTCATTAATTTCAAAATAATTTATAGACTCTTGTGTTAAACCACCATTTTCCTCATTAAGAAAATCAAATGAATAAAAATGACCTTTTAAATAGTAGTTTTTGTTTTTAGAATTGTAATTAAAAGTTGTTCTAAAATTACCATGACTGGCTAAAGATTCTCTATATTTTCCTAAGGATCGTAATCCTTTATAAGCTAATGAAAAATTAAATTGAGGCGAAGTATTCATTGTTAAGAAAGCATCTAGAACCTGCCCTTGTTCTAAACCAGTTCTATACATAAACTCTGAAGTAGGTGTTGGAACTCTATAATATTTTATGGCATCAACATTGTAATAATTAAATTGTTTAGCATTCATTCCCATATCTGGGAAAACTGAATTACCTTCAAAGTCAAAACCCAATTTGTTAAAAGTTTGCCCTTGATTATGAAATGGCAATAATTCAAAATTATCTTTTCTGATATAGTTGAATTTAAAATCTTTTTGTAAAGTTAATGTGGTATCAATAACTGTAGTATCATTATGCACAGAAAACAATCTATAATCTGTGTACTTAGTTTTTCCACTAAGTTTAACTTTAACTGCATCTTTAAATGAAGTACTATCAGATTGAAATAGCCCATTGTCACGGTCAGGCCTAATTACTTGTGCCGAAATATTTAAAAAATAAAACCCTAAAAATAATGTTACTAATACTTTTTTCATAAATTATATAAAGTAGCAAAGGTAAATTATTTGAACGAAAATAATAATAGTAAATTGCAATGATAACTTTTTTAATTTTGTAATCTTATTTTTAACATATGGGGCTTCAAAAATATTTTTTAAAAAACGTGTTGGAAGCTGGTACAGATGAAGCTGGGAGAGGCTGTTTATCTGGTCCAGTTGTGGCTGCGGCAGTAATTTTACCTGATGATTTTGAGCATCCTTTATTAAACGATTCTAAACAATTAACAGAAAAACAACGGGAATTACTGCGGCCGTTTATAGAAAAAAATGCCTTAGCTTACGGAGTTTCGTATATAAATGAGCTTAAAATAGATGAAATAAACATTTTACAAGCATCAATTTTAGCAATGCATACAGCTATAGAAAAGTTGTCTGTAACTCCAGAACACATAATTGTAGATGGAAATAAATTCAACTCGTTTAAAAATATTCCGCACAAAACAATTATAAAAGGAGATGCAAAATTTATGAGTATTGCAGCAGCTTCAGTTCTGGCAAAAACTTACAGAGATGAATTTATGCAAAAATTAGATTTAGAATTCCCAGATTATTATTGGAAAAAAAATAAAGGCTATCCTACAAAACAGCATAGAGAAGCAATTAGAAAATTTGGAATTACGCCATACCATAGAAAAACCTTCCGTTTACTTCCCGAACAATTAAAATTAGATTTGTAATTTCTGAAAATGTATTATTAAAATTTTACATTTGCGTTCTTAAAATGTAAAAAATGATAAAACGTACTAGAGCTTCAATAACAAAATTTATAATTCATAAAGTAGGAAACAAATTTAACAGTGCGACCAATATTTTTTCTGAAGATGTTATTACTTTCGATGAAGAAAGTTATGAATTAATGAAACCTTTTTTATTAAAACCCTTTGCAAACGTTTCAGAAAGTTTTCGTTTTAATCACCATGCAAACATTGAGTTGAACGAAATAAATAATTATTCAACCGAAATTTTTAAAGACGAAACAGCTTTTATTGATGTTTCTAAACATATTGTAAACCATTTATTTGAGCAATCAAATTCAGCACAAATTAAAGTAGGAGATGTTATTATTGCACTAATTGAAGATCTAGAATATAATGAGATTGTTACAAATGCAATAGGAATTTTTAAAATTGAAAATAAAATAAATTTCTTTCAAACTTTTATGGAAAAAGACAGTTTAGATGTTTTTGTTCAGAAAGGAATAAGTACTAAAAAACTAGATAAAGGCTGCTTAATAATAAACTCTTCCGATGCTGAAGGCAGGGTAGTTTTAAGTGTTGATACCAATAATTATGACGCTCAATATTGGATAAAAAACTTTTTAAATGTAAAATATGCGGATGATAGCAATCAGCATACGCAAAATTACATTGAAATGTGTAAAGATTTTTCTGAAGAAGTTATAAAACAAGATTTTGGAGTGCAGGAAAAATCTAAATTTTTAGCGAAAACAGTCGATTTTTTCAAAGAAAATGAAGATGTAAATATTCATGATTTTAAGGATGATGTTTTTGAAGAAAATGAAGATTTTAAACCTTTATTTGATAATTATAAAAAACAATTTGAAGAAATTAACGATGTGTTGGTTAGAAATCAGTTCGCTATTTCTGATATAGTTTTAAAGAAACAAAAACAAAAAATTAAAACCGAAATAAAACTAGATACCAATATTCAGATTAAATTAGATATTGACGCTCCAGATGCAGCAAGTGAATATTTAGAAAAAGGCTACGACGAGGAGAAAAAAATGAAATTCTACAAAGTCTTTTATAACGAGGAAGATTAGTTTAGTCTAAAGTCTAAAGTCTAAAGTCGCAAAGATAAAAGGTTGTAAGTTTTTGTTTCGTCTTGTAGAAACTGCATGATTGGCTGGCAGGTTTGATTCAGCATCTCATGATTATTTTAATTTTCAAACTCAACTTCAAATAATACAGAGAAATGCTTTAAAATCTTCTTTTTTACTTCATCTAAATCAACTTTTTTACCCAATTCAGCTTCCATAGAAGTAACTGCTTTTCCCTTAATTCCACAGGGAATAATATTATCAAAATAACCTAAATTAGTGTTGGCATTTAATGCAAAACCGTGCATAGTAACCCAACGGCTAGTTCTAACTCCCATGGCACAAATTTTCCGAGCAAACGGCGTTCCAACATCTAACCAAACTCCTGTTTCACCTTCGCTACGCATTGCTACAATTCCGTATTCAGCCAATGTTTTAATAATAACTTCTTCTAAAAAACGTAAGTATTTATGAATATCTGTAAAAAAATTATCTAAATCTAAAATTGGGTAACCCACAATTTGTCCTGGACCGTGATACGTAATATCACCACCTCTATTTATTTTATAAAACGTAGCTCCTTTTTGTTCAAGTTGTGTTTCATTTAATAGTAAATTGCTTAAATCTCCACTTTTACCTAAAGTATATACATGAGGATGTTCAACAAAAACAAAATAATTTGGAGTTTTGTTAGTAGTATCTTTTTTTCTATTATCAATTTTTATATCAATAATACCTTTAAATAATTTCTCTTGATAATCCCAAGTTTCTTTATAATCTTTTAAACCTAAATCTTGTAATGTAACTTTTTGCATTAGCTATTTGGATTGTTATTTATAATTAAAGCGGCAATAACTCCAGGAATCCACCCTAAACAAGTTAAAATAAAAACAATAATTATGGAGCCACAACCTTTATCAATAACTGCTAGTGGTGGAAAAATGATGCAAAATAGTACTCTTAAACAACCCATAATTATTTTTTTCAAAGTTCTTAAAATTATATGACGCATACAACGTTAATTTGTAACAACTAATTGTAATTAAAATGTATTTTTGTTAAATGTCTATTGAAGTTAAAAATATTA
>CBDUKG010000005.1:0-57904 GCA_965367745.1 uncultured Flavobacteriaceae bacterium
TTAATATCAAAAACTTTTCCTTTAAAACTCATGTTTCTTGATACAAATGGAATTGCAATTCCTTTTAAAAGCATATTCCAATAAATCCATCGGAAAGCTAATTTACCCCAATGATTTAAAACACTTTCTTTTAGTAAATTAAGTGGTCCGATTTTAGCAAAAGGGAATTTTCCGTGCACTGGTTCTGTTACATAATTAAAATCGATAAGTAACGCTTTGTTATTTCCGGTTTCAATAAAGCAATTTGCATGCCCATCAAATTCTTTTTTTAATGGATATCCATCAATGTATAAAAGAACATTATCTGTTAATGTTTCTGCTTGAAAATGTGCTACAGAACCGGCTTTTGATGCAGGAACATTTGTAGCGTCTCCAATAACAAATATATTTTCATGTGCTAGAGACTGTAAAGTATTGTGGTCTGTAGGTATAAAATTTAAATCATCTCCTAAACCTGATTTTTCAATTACTTCATCACCCATATTTGTAGGCACTGAAACTAATAAATCAAAAGGGATTTTTCGATCTTCATAATCTACAAGTTCTTTTTTATCGTTGTCGATACTTTCTATGGCAAAGTCAGTCTCAATTTTAATTCCTTTTTCTTCTAAAAGATAATTTAAGGCAGTAGTACAAGTTGGTTTTGTAAATGCTCCTGAAAGTGGCGTAACATAAGATATTTCAACTTTATCTCTCATACCTTTTTTACGGAAATAGTCATCTGCTAAAAATGCAAATTCTAAAGGAGCAACTGGACATTTAATAGGCATTTCAGTTATATGAACTACTAATTTACCACCTTCCCAATCTCTTAGTTTGTTTCTTAAAGCTAAAGAACCTTCAAAAGTATAAAAATCAAAAATATCTTTTTTCCATAAAGGGCCTATTAATCCCGGAGTCTCTTCAGGTGCAATTTTTGAACCGGTAGCAATTATAAGAACATCGTAATGCAATGTTTCACCTTCTAACTGAACTTTGTTTTCTTCAGGGAAAATTTGTTCAATTTTCTTTTGAATATAGTTTACATCACTCGGAATAAATTTTTTTCCAACTTTTTTTACTTGTTTCTCAGTATAAATATCAAAAGGTAAGAATAAAAAACCAGGTTGGTAATAATGTGTTTTGTATTGATCTACAATGGTAATTTTCCATTGATCTTTATATAGTTTAGGTAGTAAATGGTTTGCCATCATTGTACCTGAAGTTCCAGCGCCTAATATAAGTAAGTTTTTCATTTTTAATAGTTTAGTTTTATTCTTAATTTAAGACATGTTAAAATAGTCTCTTAATTATTTAGTAAAGTTACTTTAGTTACTTAAACATTTTTATGATAAATATCAGATCACAATGTCACTTTAGTTACATATTAATATTAATCAGGTAACATTATTTAATGAAATTTCAACATTTAAATTTTAAAAAATATGATTACTTTTAGCCAAGAATTTAGAAGATATGTCAAATACGATTGAACAACAAATTAATGCGCTTAGAGATGAATTACGAATGCATAATTATAATTACTATGTACTAGATGCGCCTGTGATTTCTGATTATGAATTTGATATAAAGTTAAAAGAACTTGAAAAGTTAGAAACTGAAAATCCACAATTTTTTGATGCTAATTCTCCAACACAACGAGTTGGTGGTGCAATTACTAAAAATTTTAATACGGTTGTTCATAAAAACAGAATGTATTCTTTGTCTAATTCTTATTCAAAAGAAGATTTAGAAGATTGGGAAAAAAGAATTAAAAAAATGCTGGGCTCAGATAACGTTGAATATACCTGTGAATTAAAATACGACGGAGCTTCTATAAATTTATTGTACCAAAATGGAAAATTAGTAAGTGCAGTAACGCGAGGAGATGGGTTTGAAGGTGATGAAGTAACTGCAAATATTAGAACAATAAAGTCTATTCCTTTGGTTTTAAAAGAAGCATTTATTAATGACTTTGAAATTAGAGGTGAAATAATATTGCCTTTAGATGGTTTTAATAAAATGAACGAAGAACGGATTGATATTGGAGAAGAACCCTACAGAAATCCTAGAAATACAGCCAGTGGAAGTTTAAAATTACAAGATAGTGGTGAGGTTGCCAAGCGTCCGTTAGATTGTTTATTGTACCATATTGTTTCTGATAAACATATAAAAGAGACACATTTCGAGACTTTAGAATTTGCAAGAGATTTGGGATTTAAAGTGCCAAAAGCAATTGAAGTTTGCACATCTCTAAATCAAGTTTTTGATTTTATTGAAAAATGGAATACGGAACGTTTTAATTTACCTTATGAAACCGATGGAATTGTAGTTAAAGTAAATTCGTTAGCGCAGCAAGATGAATTAGGATTTACGGCAAAATCACCACGTTGGGCAATTGCTTATAAATTTAAGGCTGAGCAAGAAACCACTGTTTTAAATGAAATTACGTATCAAGTTGGTAGAACTGGAGCAATTACTCCTGTCGCTAATTTAGAACCAGTGCAACTTGCTGGAACTATTGTGAAAAGAGCTTCGTTACACAATGCCGATCAAATTGAAAAATTAGATATTAGGGAAGGAGATACCGTTTATGTTGAAAAAGGAGGAGAAATTATTCCAAAAATTGTTGGTGTAGATCTAAGTAAAAGACCATTAAATTCTGAACCTACTAATTATATAACCCATTGTCCAGATTGTAATACGGAATTGATTAGAAATGAAGGAGACGCTAAGCATTATTGTCCAAATGAGTATGGTTGTCCAACTCAAATTACTGGTCGTATTCAACATTTTATTAGCAGAAAAGCAATGAATATTGATGGTTTAGGAGCTGAAACGGTTGAGTTATTATATGAAAATGGATTAATTAAGAATTATGCAGATTTATATGAATTAAAAGAAGAGCAGATTATTCCTTTAGAACGCATGGCAGAAAAATCGGCTCAAAATATAATTATAGGGATTGAAAATTCAAAAAATATTCCTTTTGAAAAAGTGCTGTTTGCCTTGGGAATTCGATTTGTTGGAGAAACCGTTGCTAAAAAATTAGCAAAGCATTTTAAATCTATTGATAATTTAATGAAAGCTTCTTTTGAAGAATTAATTACTGTTGATGAAATAGGTGATAGAATTGCGCAAAGTGTTATTGAATTTTCTTCAAATTTAGTTAATATTCAATTGGTAGATCGTTTAAAATCGTATGGAGTTCAGTTAGAAATGTCGGCAGAATCACAAGAAAATATTACAACAGTTTTAAAAGATAAAATATTTGTAGTCTCTGGTGTTTTTACAATTTTTACTAGAAACGATTTAAAAAAATCTATAGAAGATAATGGAGGTAAAGTAGCGAGTTCTATTTCAAAAAAGACAACTTTTGTTATTGCAGGTGAGAATATGGGACCAAGTAAATTAGTAAAAGCTGAAACTATAGGTGTCCCAATTATTTCTGAAAGTGATTATTTAAAAATGTTGGAGTAATTTCTATTAAAAAAAGCCTGCCTAAAGTTTTAAAAACATTTATACAGACTTTTATATTTAAAATATTTAATTATTGAACTGGAATAAGTAATAGAACTTTGTCCCAATTAAATAAAATCCCATTATCCTTATCAATAGAAAAAGTCATTTGCTCTGTACTATTAGCAATTGTATTAGCTCTTAATTTAATACGCAACAAATCGTTTTTCTCATCATATCCGTTTGATCCCCAAGCGTCATTTTTTTTACTAAAAATAACATCCCAAGTACCTTCTTCAGAAGGAATCAAGAATAATCCATATTTTCCAGCTGGAACAGTAGTGCTTTTAATAGTAACTTCTTTACTAAAGCTTACCGTGGTGTTTTCATTAGCACCAGCTCTCCAAACTTTATTATAAGGCACTAATTCTCCCCAAATAGTTCTTCCATTTACGCTAGGAGCACCATAATCAACAGTTACGGATACCTTCCCAATTTTTCCAGTAGCTTGTTTTCTCGGGCTTTTTTGAGCAAATGTTATTGTTGCTACCAATAGAAATACAAGTGTTAATTTAAATTTTGTCATTATTTTTGCCATTTTGCAATTGATTCTTTATTCATTTTAACGTAATCTGCATTGTTAGCTTTCATTGCACTTTCTAAAGATTTTTTAGCAGTTGCAATTGCTCCAGCTTTATCACCTAAATCAGCTTGAATTAAGCTCATTTTTCTTAAATACCAAAACGGAGGATTGTCTCCAGCAGTTGCTTTTTTCATCCAAGCTAAAGCTTGTTTTAAATCTTTACCTTCTGTGTGGTAGTATGAAGCCGCTTGATAATAGTCGTTTCCAGATGGACCAGCCATTACAGTTTCTATACTTTTAGAAGTAATTTTATCTGTTGGAACCTCAAAAGTTACACCTGCATATGTGTTTTCCCAAAAAATCCCTAATTCTGCAGAATTTGTTTTAACATTACCAATCATTACTGTAAAAGATTCAATCGTCATTGGTAATTCTTGCAATTGAACAGTAGTTTTTGCAGCTACTTTACTTTCATCCCATTTTTGAGGAGCTCCCCAATTGTTAGAATCGCTATAAAAAATAACATCCCAAGATGTTTCATTAGGAATTGTAAATATTGCATACGTTCCTTTTTTTAATTCTTGTCCGTCGATGGTAACATTATCTCCAAAAGTAATTTTAGTATTTGCATTTGCACCAGTTCTCCAAACTTCTCCATAAGGAACTAGATCTCCAAATATTGTTCTACCTCGCATAGCAGGACGTGAGTATTCAACAGAAACGTCAGTTAAACCAACAACTTGTTCCATTTTTGCAGCAGGACTTGGTTGTGGTGTTTTAATTTGCGCATAAGATGTTGAAATTAAACCAACAAATAATAGTAAAAGTGATAATTTTTTTAGCATAATAGTTTTATTTTAGTTTTTAACAAATATAACTTATATAAAACCCTATAAACTAGCTAGTTTTAATTTTAACAAATTTTTAAGAAGAAGGGCGAAGAAATTTAACTGTATTTCTTCTTTCTGAAATAGTTAAAAGCAAGTCCGAAACCACCCAAAATAACCAAAGGAAAAAGGATATTAATTAACTGCCATTTTATAGCTTCTTCGTAGGCTTTTTGTTTGTTTAAAAAAGCTATTTTCACAGTTTTCGAACGCAGGTATATTAAGCCTGTATCATCTAATAAATAATTAACTGCATTTAATAAAAAGTCTTTATTTCCGAAGCGTTGATTTGTGAATTTATGAACACCTAATTCAATAGGTTGTCCTTTTACAATTTCATTTGCAATAATGTCGCCATCTGAAATTACAATCATTTTCGTATTTGCACCAATTTCTTTGTAATTATCTAAATTAAAAGGTTTTATACGATTGTTGTAAGCAGACTTGAATGCACCTTCAAGTAAAACAGCTAACGGTTTATTTCCGTTAGAGAAATTAGCAGGATCTGGTTTTTCACTAATGCTTTTTAAAGAAATAATAGTGGGAGTTCCTACAACTTTTGAAAGTGGGGAACTTTGTAATAAAACAGTTTTTGAAATATTATTTTTTAGCGTATCTATACTATTGGAAAATTTAAAATTAACGGGCGCAATATTATTATTTATAGGATGGTTATTTAAAGAATTAGTCAACGGAAAATAATTCCATTGAAAATTATTAAATTGTGTTTTATTTCCAATATTTCCTGTTGCCAATGTAATTTGAGAACTGTATAGATCGCTTATTAAATCTGGATTAATTCTAACGCCATAATTAAAAAATAAATCGGTTAAGCCTAAATCTCTAGGATATACTAAAGATTCACCAGTTTGCATTAAGCTGTCTAATTCTGCGTGCACATTGTCTAACATCCACAATGTTTTTCCACCTTGCATTACAAACTGATCTAATGCATATTTTTCTTCTTCCGTAAATTTTTCGGTTGGTTTTGCAATTATTGCAAGGTCGTAATCAGCGAGTTGATTTACTGTTTTTTGTGGTTGCTCAGCAACAGAATCTAAGGTAAAAGGAGCAAGGTAATAGTAGTCGCCTAATTTCTTTAAAAAATCGAATAAATAAATATCTTCTAATGTTCCTTTACCGCGTAAAACAGCTATTTTTTTTGATTTTTTAGTTGTTACTTTATGAATAGCATTTGCAATAGCATATTCTAAATTTTGAATAGAGCTTTCTAATTGCTCATCTTGCGAATTAGAAAAAATATCTTTCAATAAAGAAACATATTCTGTTTTGCCTTTATAATTTATTTCAGCAAAAGGAAACAATACAATTTCAGATAATTTCCCGTTTTCTTCTACTTGTAATCTACTTGGTTCTAGACCGTTTTCTAGTAGCTCTTGAGCGCTTTCAATTGGATTTATAAATCTAAATTGTATGTTTTTATTACGATTTTTTAATTCTTCTAAATGTAGTTTCGTTTCAATTTGAAGGCGTTTAAATTCTGCAGGAAAATCACCTTCAAGATATACTTTAATAACAATAATCTCATCAACATTTGCTATAATACTTTCAGTTGTTTTAGATAAGGTATAACGTTTGTCTTCTGTTAAATCAAATCTTTTATAAACCTTTGAACCAATGTAGTTTATTAGTATTATTCCTAAAAGAAAAACTGCTATTTTAGAATACTTATTCTTCATATTGTATTCTAAGTTTAGTTAAAAATAAAAAGAAGACAGTAACCGAAATAAAATAGAGTAAATCTTGTGTGTCTAAAACACCCTTTCCAATACTACTATAATGACTATTCATTCCAATTTTTTCAATTAAATAATCTGAATTTCCAAATAGTTGGTAGGTAGCCAAAGCTTCGAAACCATAAAATAAGAAAAACGAAACAAAAACGGCAATTATAAAAGAAACAATCTGATTGTTAGAAAGTGTGGAAGAGAATATTCCTATGGCGGAATAAGCACTCGTTAAAAATAACAATCCCAAAAAGGATCCAATGGTAGTTCCAATATTAATGTTTCCTGCAGGATTTCCTAATTGATACAAGCTAAACACATATATTAGTGTTGGTATTATTGCTAAAACAGCTAAAATTAATGCTCCAAAATATTTACCTAAAATTAATTGCCAATCGGTTAATGGTTTTGTTCTTAAAATTTCAATAGTTCCAGCATTAAATTCATCAGAAAAACTGCGCATTGTTATTGCTGGAATTAAAAAAATAAAAATCCAAGGAGCTAAAAAAAAGTAACTGCTTAAATCAGAAAAACCAGCGTGTAAAATGTTATAATCGCCATCAAAAACCCAAAGAAATAGCCCGTTTATTACTAAATATACTGCAATTACCAAATAGCCAATTGGTGAAGAAAAAAAGGAAATAAGTTCTTTTTTTAAAATGGGTAACATTAATTTTGTTTAAAGGTTAAAATTATTCCGAAACAAAGAGTTTGTCAACACTCCAAGCTTCAGGTTTTTTATTAAATAATTTTTTCGTTTTAGTCCAAACTGTTTTAAACATTTCGGATTTTCTATAATTTTCTAAATCTTGTTCAGATTCCCAATAGCTATAAGTAAAAAATATTGTTGGTTCTTTTTTATCTCTATATAACTCTAATAAACGACAGCCTTTAAAATTTCGTATTTTTTCTTTGTTGTTATTAAAATTATCTAGGAATATTTCAATATTTGAAGCTTCAAAACTCATTTTCACAATGCGAACAAACATAGTTGATTTTTAAATAAAATTAACAGTTAATTTATCTCTATAATTTAAGCCAAGTAAAGAAGCTGCACCACCAACCGTATTTAGATTGCTTCTGTAAATTGCAATTTCTAAATAATTTGCAGAATTAAATATCGCCAACCTGCTTCCTTCTTTTTGACGCATTTCTTTAGGTACAGAAAAATCAACAAATTCACTATATTTTGAAAAAATTTTCTTAAAAGTATATCTATTTGCGGTTATTTCAAAATTACGTCCTTTACCAACTTCTTGAAATAATTTTTTTGAAATATTAGTTATTGAATTTCCATAATTATCAATATAAATAATATTTCCAGAAATTGAAGTATTGTCACTTGAAACAAACGGCTGTAATTCTATTAGTTTTTTTACATCATTAATTACTTTTCCAATAACTTCCAGCGTTCCACCTCTGGCAATATGACAAGCTACTTTTACAAAAATATCTAAAACAGGAAAACTTGTTTCTACACGGTCGTGAATATTAATTTCAACTATTTTTTCAGGTTTAATTTCAGCAGTTAATAACGAGATTACACCATTATTTGCACATATAAAATAGTGATTGTCCAATTTAAGAGCAATATGTTTGTTTTCTTCATTTAACTCAGAATCTACTCCGATTATATGAATGCTTCCATCAGGGAAACCCTTATAAGCATTTTTTAAAATATATGCCGTTTCGGTTATGTTAAAAGGAGCAATATGGTGCGATATATCAACAATTCTGGCATCGGGTAATTCGCTGTAAATTGTGCCTTTTACAGAACCAACAAAATGGTCTTTTGTCCCAAAATCAGTAGTTAATGTAATTATTGACATAAATATAGATGCACGGTGTTTTTATTGAATAGCAATTGTATATCCTTAATAAAATGTTTAAAACTTATTTGAAAAGCCTTAATTAATGTATTTGATATAATTAAATTTGTTATGCAAATCTAATCAATTATTCGGTTATTTTATGTACATTTTATTGAATTAAACTTAACACATTTTACATTTGAACGAACGTATTATTGAACTAACAGAGATAAACCCAAGCGATTTGTTTGGTATTCAGAACTCAAACGTAGATATTTTACGTAAGTATTATCCAAAACTTAAAATTGTTGCTCGTGGTACTAGTTTAAAGGCCTATGGAGAACCAACTATTTTAGATGAGTTTGAAAAACGGGTCGAGATGCTTATTAAATACTTTAACCGTTACAATAAACTAGATGAAAATAGTATTGAGCGTATGTTAACTTCAAATGGTAAGGAACATAAAAGTTCTAAATTGGCAGATGGCGTTTTAGTGCACGGGGTTGGTGGTAAGTTAATAAAAGCACAAACTGCAAACCAGCGTAAAATGGTTGAATTTATGGATGTCAACGATATGCTTTTTGCAATTGGACCAGCAGGTACAGGTAAAACATATACAGCAGTAGCTCTAGCGGTTAAGGCGTTAAAAGAGAAAGAAGTAAAACGTATTGTGTTAACTCGTCCAGCAGTGGAATCTGGTGAGAATTTGGGGTTTCTGCCAGGTGATTTAAAAGAGAAATTAGATCCTTATATGCAGCCTTTATATGATGCTTTAAGAGATATGATTCCTTTTGAAAGGTTAGATTCTTATATAGAAAAAGGGGTAATTCAAATTGCACCGTTGGCCTTTATGCGTGGTAGAACCTTAGACAATGCCTTTGTTATTTTAGATGAAGCTCAAAATACTACGCACAACCAAATGAAAATGTTTTTAACCAGAATGGGGAAAAACGCAAAATTTGTTATTAATGGTGATCCAGGTCAAATAGATTTGCCTAGAAGACAAGTTTCTGGTTTAAAGGAAGCTATTTTAACGCTCAAGAATGTTAAAGGCATTGCATTTGTTCATTTAGACGAAAAAGATGTAATTAGACATAGATTAGTGAAAGAAATTATTTCTGCTTATAAAACTATTGAAACAGAATGATAAAAATAGAAGAAGACAAATTAGGCTTACAAGATTATTTTTATATCGCATATTTATATCTTATTATTTTAGGAATTGTTAGTGATGCAATTTTCTATGGAATTTTTGGCGTTTCTTACCTAAACTACACCACAATTTTAGATGCCTTAATTTCTCCAATCAGTTTATTAACCAATAACTGGAAATTATTCATTTTTCTAGCTTTAATGTTTTGGTTAATGCATTTATATTTTACCAAATGGATGTTTAAATTGTATGCGTATTTAAGAGTAAAAAAATGGTATAAAAAAATTTACAATATTGAAAAATGGGATAAAAGATATGAAGAGTTAGGGAAAAAGAAAAATGTACTTCCTGGAATGATGTTCATCTTTTTTTTACTATTTGTTTCTATGAGAACAGGAATGGGGCTTGGATTGAAAGGCAAATATAGCAACGAAGAAATTATACCTAATTACACGTTAGTGTTTAAAGATAATACACGTTTAGATGTTAGAAAAATAGGTCAGAATTCTGCCTATTTTTTTTATTTTATTCCTGGAGAAGAAGTAATTACGGCAACACCAATCGCTGATAATTTAAAGCAAATAAAAGTATTAAAAAAGTAGAAAAAGAAGCTATAAAAAAGATTAATTTTAACGTAATATAGAACACAATAAAAATGAATACAATCAACGACACGAATTATAGTTTTCCAAAACAAAAATCTTTTTATAAAGGAAAAGTTAGAGAAGTTTATAATATTAATGATGAAATTTTAGTGATGATTGCATCAGATAGACTTTCTGCATTTGATGTTGTAATGCCAAAGCAAATTCCTTATAAAGGGCAAATTTTAAATCAGATTGCATCAAAAATGATGGAGGCCACCAAAGATATTGTTCCAAATTGGATTGTTGCAATTCCAGATCCAAATGTTGCAATTGGACATTTATGTGAGCCTTTTAAAGTTGAAATGGTTATACGCGGATATATGTCTGGTCACGCTGCAAGAGAATATAAAGTTGGTAAAAGAATGCTTTGCGGTGTTCCAATGCCAGAAGGAATGAAAGAAAATGATAAATTTCCAGAACCGATAATTACTCCCGCAACCAAGGCAGAAGATGGCGATCACGACGAAGATATTTCCAAAGAAGACATTATTGCTAAAGGAATAGTTTCTAAAGAAGATTATGAAGTGTTGGAAAAATATACACGTGCCTTATTTCAAAAAGGTACCGAAATCGCTGCAGAAAGAGGGTTGATTTTAGTGGACACAAAATATGAATTTGGAAAAACTAAAGACGGAAAAATTTTATTGATTGATGAAATTCATACGCCAGATTCTTCACGATATTTTTATGCCGAAGGTTATAAAGAAAGACAAGCAAAAGGAGAAGCTCAAAAACAATTATCGAAAGAATTTGTGCGCCAGTGGTTGATTGCAAATAATTTTCAAGGTTTAGAAGGGCAAACTGTGCCTGAAATGAGCGATGAAAAAATCTTAGAGATTTCTGAAAGATATATTGAATTATACGAAAACATTACTGGAGAAACTTTTGTAAAATCTGACTTAAGTAATATTAATGAAAGAATTGAAAAAAATGTACTTGCTTTTTTGAATAGTTAAAATTTTACCTATTATTGAAATTTAAATAAACTGTTTACCTGTGTATAATTTATTGGAGCAGTTGTGTTTTCAAGATAATTTATTAAAGTTTCAGCAGTTGTATTTAATAAAATAGTTGGAGGTTTCGTAAAATAGGTGTCGTAAACAGCAGGAATGTAGTCGTTTAGTCCTATTGTTAATGTTTCGTTATCATTTAAAATTTGATTGTCTCTATTTTTAATAATAATTGTATTGTTTTCTTGTTCAATTAAAACACCAGAATAATAAAGCGAGGCTTTACTGCCTTTTAAAAAGTTTTTAATTTCAGCAACAGTCATTGTGTAAGTTACACTTCCATTATTAAAAGGATCGATACTATAAATTTCACTTTTTAAGATATCACCTTCATCTAAATCACTTCTAACACCACCAGTGTTTTGGAAAGTAATATCAACATTCATTTGCGTTCTTAAGGCATCTGTATAAAAACTACCAACGCTGGATCTATTATGGTAGGCTTCAGAAAAACCAATAACTTCATTTAAATTAGCACTTGTATTATATGTACTAATTAAATCTTTTAAAGTACTATCATAATCTTGGTAATTAGTTAAATTGATTAATGTATGAGTTGATTTTGTTATTTTTTTATTTTCAATCTCTAATTCAATTTTACCAAGATAATTTAAGTTAGAGCCAGCCTGATATATTGGAATATTATTAACAGTAGCATTAACTTTTGTATGTGAATGTCCTCCAATTATTAAATCAAAATACGGATAATTGTTAGCAATATTATAATCCGTTCCTTCACCCAAATGTGTAAGTGCAACATACAAATCAGAATTTTCAGTTTCTTTAAGTTCAGCATAGTTACCAATTACGTTTTGGTACTTCTCAAAAGTTAAATTTTGTACTCTCCAAGGATGCGTTGAAGGAATAATATCGTTGTCTTTTCCATTAGTTTCTACCAAACCTAAAAAAGTAACTCTTAAACCATCAACTGTAATAGTTTTATATTCAGCGGGTTCTGGAATTCCACTGTTATTCATATCAACATTAGCACATACCCAATCAAATTGAGATTGATTAAATCTATCTTTTAAAATAGCTTCTCCATAATCAAATTCATGGTTACCAATTACAGAGATATCAAAACCAGTTTTATTCATTAAATCTATCATTGGAAAACCTTTTTCCGGATGATTATCCACAACTGGATTTCCTGAAAAAATATCTCCACTGCAGACTAATAAAACGTTCGTTTCCATTTTTTCTTTAGCTACAATATCTTTTATTTTTGCAAAATTATTTAATTGTCCGTGCTGATCGTTTATATGAAATATGGTGAGGGTTTTTAAACTATTTTCTGGAATTCCTGCAGGGCTGTCACTTTCTTTAGAACAAGAAAAAACAGAAAAAGCTATTGCAAAAATTAAAATGTATTTAAATGTAAATTTCATAAGTTGTTTTATAATCGAGAAATTAAGAAAATAATAAAGTATTTAGCAGCGCTTTATTCCAAAGTAAAAATAAAGAATTTTACTATTTATAGCTAATCATCTTTAAAGATCTTTTTGCATTCCTTTAAGTACATCAATTATTTTTTTTGTATTTAAAGAATTTGAAGTTAGCCAATTTAGAGCATTGTCGTTTGTAGAGAAAACAGCAACTTGTTGTTTAATATCAGCTAACATGCTTTTATAAATGGTGGTTGTAACAACTTGGTTGGGAGTACTAGTTACGAAAGCTACTTTTCTTTTACCCAGTTTAGGAGCGTTATTTTTAATAAAATTTACAAATTTTTTTATATCCTCTTGTGGAGTAAAGAAAGTTACATTTTTAAAATGAATAAGGTAATTGAGACCTGTTTTAAAGTCTTCATCATTAAATATTTTTTCTTTAAATTTAATATATGAATCAACATCGATATTCCCTTTATGGAATTCGATAATAATATTATGTTCAGAAATTATTTTATATGAACTTTTTAAAGTCGCCATATATTAGTTTTGCATTAGTAAAAACATAAATGTAAATAAAAAGTCCTTTTGAAAAAACAAAAGGACTTAGAAATTAACAAATGGTATGTTTTATCGTTTCTTTTGCTTAGCTTGTTGTTCTTGCGCTTGTTTCATCGCGTCATTTATACGTTTTCTAAACTTACCTTCTTTTTTTGGTTTCTTTTTATTTTCTTCAATTTTAGCATGAATTTTTTCTTCATCTATAATATAATGCTTAATAACTAACATTATAGTAATAGTTAATAAGTTAGAAACAAAGTAATATAAACTTAAACTACTTGCATACATATTAAAGAAAATTAACATCATAACAGGAGATAGATACATCATCATTTTCATCATCTTTTGCATATCTGGCATTCCTTCTTGCGTAGGTTGTTGCATACCCATTTGCTGACTCTGACTCATTCTCATATAAAAGAAAATTGCGACAGAAGCTAATATTGGGAATAAACTAATATGAGATCCATACATTGGTATGTGGAACGGAAGTTCAAACACAGAATCGTATGAAGATAAATCATCAGCCCATAAAAATCCTTTCTGACGTAAATCAATATTAGAAGGGAAAAATCTAAATAATGCAAAGAACACCGGCATTTGTAATAAGGCAGGAATACAACCAGATAACGGACTAACACCAGCTTTACTTTGTACAGCCATTGTTTCTTGTTGACGTTTCATTGCATTTTCTTTTCCTGGTAAACGCTTATTAATTTCTTCCATTTCAGGCTTTAACACCTTCATTTTTGCACTCGACAAGTAAGATTTATATACCAAAGGAGACATTATAATTCTAACTACAATGGTTAGTAAAATAATAATAAGTCCATAGTTGCCAATAAAACCTTGAAGAAAATTAAAGACAGGTATAAAAACTAATCGGTTTATGTAACCAAAAATTCCCCAACCTAGATTTACAATTTCTTTAAGATTTCTATCGTATTTTTTCAGAATTTGGTAATCGTTAGGTCCAATATACCAATTCATATTATAATTAAACTCTCCACCATCTAAAGCTAAAGGAGTTTTTAATGCGAATGCTTTTGTAAATACAGTATCAATTTCTTCGTCTTTAGATAAAGTAACAGAGGTTAATTTTGCGTTATCAAATGCTTTATCTGAAATTAAGATTGCTGAAAAGAAGTGTTGCTTAAAAGCCACCCAATTTACATCAGATTCTTCTGCGTCATCTTCACCACCAACCGAAAGGTAATCTATATCTTCATCACCTTTTTCATAATACATTTCTGTTTGCTGATTTTCGTAACGAATACTTTTTTCGTGACTAAAACCATCTAAACTCCAATCTAATGTAATTTGCTGTGCTGAGTTTAGTGAAGTGCTTAAACCTTGTGAACGGATATTAAAATCCACCATATATTCATCAGGGCTCATTTCGTAGCGATATTCTAAAAATCTAGAATCTGAAACTTTTAATTTCATTGAAAGCACTTCTTTTGAACCATCTGAAGATATTGTTGGTTCAAACATTAAATCTTTTGTATTTAAGATTCTATTTTCTGAAGTTCCGAAATTAATGTTGAAAGAAGCGTTTTGATCTTTTACAATATATAAGGGTAAAGAATCGTAGGTTACATAATTTTTAATTAATGCTTCTTTAATTTGTCCACCTTTATTAGAAATTACCAATCTTAGAACATTGTTTTCTAAAACTGTTTCGCCTTCTAAAACTGTTGCGGAATACCCAAAGTCACCTAATTTACCTTTAGCTTTTACTAAAGATAAAGAATCTGTAGCTTGCAGTGTTGTTTGGGTAGTATTGTTAAAGGTAGCAGCGTTTGTAGTTGCTTCTTTAGTTTCAACATTTTCTATTTCAGCTGCCTTTTCTTTAGCAGCTTGCTCTTCAGGTGTAGGTTGATTGCTGTACATCCACCATAGCATAATAGCTCCAAGAAGCACAAAACCTATAAGTGAATTAAAATCGAATTTCTTTTCTTCCATGTGTATAATTAAATGTCAATTTGTCATTTACTTTTCAAAAATTTTTAAAAAGCCCGACAAAAGTACTAAAAGTAACGTTAATAATTAGTTTTTATTAAGTATTCTATATTAGTTCAAAGAATGTTCCAAAGCGGCTTTTACAAAATCTATAAATAAAGGATGCGGATTTAAAACGGTACTTTTATATTCTGGATGATATTGCACTCCAATAAACCAAGGATGTGCAGGAATTTCAATAACTTCAACCAAATTTGTTTCTGGATTTGTACCTGTTGCAATCATTCCTGCAGCTTCAATTTGTTTTAAATAAGAATTATTAAACTCATATCTGTGGCGATGTCGTTCGCTAATGAGTTCTTTTTTATAGATATTTTTAATTTTACTACCTTCTTTTAAGGTACAATCCCAAGTTCCTAAACGCATAGTTCCACCATAATTGGTAACACTTTTTTGCGCTTCCATTAAATCTATAACAGGATTGGGTGTATCACTATCCATTTCAACAGAATTGGCATCTTTTATACCTAAAACGTTTCTTGAAAACTCAATAACGGCCATTTGCATTCCTAAACAAATACCAAAAAAAGGAACGTTGTTTTCTCTGGCGTAACGAACCGCATCAATTTTTCCTTCAATACCGCGCTCACCAAAACCAGGAGCAACTAAAATTCCATTTAAATTTTTTAATTTTTGTGGAACATTTTTAACAGTTAAATCTTCAGAATGAATCCAGTTTATATTTACTTGTACTTCATTTTGAGCACCTGCGTGAATAAAAGCTTCTGAAATTGATTTATAGGCATCGTGTAATTCAACATATTTTCCAATTAAACCAATTTCAATAATATGTTTAGGATTTTTAAATTTCTTTAAAAAGGCATTCCATATTTTTAGATCAGGTTGTTTATCGTCTTGTAATTGTAATTTTTTAAGAACTACTTTATCTAAACCTTGTTCTAGCATTAAGTTAGGTACATCGTAAATAGTTTCAGCATCAATAGATTGAATAACGTCTTCCTTTTTTACGTTGCAGAATAAAGCTAATTTGTTTTTTATGGAATCTGAAATTTCATGTTCTGTTCTACACACTAAAATATCTGGACTTACTCCACTTTGCATTAGCATTTTAACAGAATGTTGTGTAGGTTTTGTTTTTAATTCTCCGGCTGCAGCTAAATATGGAACTAATGTTAAATGAATCACAATGGCGTTTTCGTGCCCTAATTCCCATAATAATTGACGCACAGATTCTACATAAGGTAACGATTCTATATCTCCAACTGTTCCACCAATTTCAGTAATTACAATATCAAAGTCTCCAGTATTCCCTAAAATTTGAATTCTATCTTTAATTTCGTCTGTAATATGTGGAATTACTTGTACGGTTTTACCTAAGAACTCACCTTTTCTTTCTTTATTTATTACAGATTGGTAAATTCTACCAGTTGTAACATTATTAGATTGTGAAGTAGGAATATTTAAAAAACGCTCGTAATGCCCTAAATCTAGATCTGTTTCTGCTCCATCATCTGTGACATAACATTCACCATGTTCGTAAGGGTTTAAAGTTCCAGGATCTATATTAATATATGGGTCAAGTTTTTGAATGGTAACAGAATAGCCTCTAGCTTGCAGTAATTTTGCTAAAGAAGCAGCGATAATTCCTTTTCCAAGTGAAGAAGTTACCCCTCCTGTTACAAAAACATATTTGGTGTTTTTCATTATTCTTAGGTTTGGGCAAAAGTACTAACTCTATTTTAGTTTACAAAAGGGAAATAGGTAAAATAGCTTCAAAGAATAAAAGTTTGAAAATTAAAAAGGATGAAAGGTGAAAAATTGTAATTTGAGATTTGTTATTAGAAACAAAAAAAGCACTTTAAAATTGTGAAAATTTAAAGTGCTTTTATAAAGTTTAGAAGTAAAAATACTAGCTGTAAAGTTCTTCGTAATATTGTTTTGCCATTCTATTACTTGTAAATTCAGGAATAGTATCTGTAATACCATTAAATACAATTTCTTGCCATTTTTTAGGCTTGTCATAATATGTAGGCAATACTACGTTTTCTAGAATATCAAAAAGATTAGCACAATCTTCTTGATCCTGTTCCCAAACAGGTCTTTTGTGATCTAATTCAGGTAATACAAAACAGTTTTCTCCATTTTTTTGAAATTCTGGAATCCATCCATCATTAATCGATAGGTTTACAGAACCATTAAAAGCAGCAGTCATACCACTTGTTCCAGAAGCTTCACGTGTAATTCTAGGAGTATTTAGCCAAATATCTGAACCACATTTAAGCTGTTTAGATAAACTCATTTCATAACCAGTTAAAACAGCCAAGTTCTTTCTTTTTTTAGAAAAATTAACTAAATGATTAAAAATATCAATAGCATAATAATCTTTTGGATATGGTTTACCCGCCCAAATAATTTGAACAGGATATTTTTCGTTTGAAAGTAGTTTTTCAAAACGCTCTAAATCATATAAAAACATATCTGCTCTTTTGTATCCTGCAAAGCGTCTTGCCCAAACAATTGTAATAACATTAGGATCAAATCTTTTTTGAGTTTGATTCAAAACTACATCAAATAACTCATTTTTAAGTGCTGTTTTTCTTTCTTTAAATTTCTTTGCACTTTTAGTTTTCCATGCTTTCTTTATTTCTTCATCTTGCCAGAATTTTTGATTTTGTGCATTTGTAATAGGAATTATTTTATTGATTCCATCAAAACCTTTCCACATATCATTTGAAACTACAGCATGTAATTTAGATACTGCATTCGATTTATTTGCCATTCTTAAAGCAGAAACAGTATAATTAATCATACCATCGTTTACCATTTCGTGTCTTAATTCTTCTTCAGAAAGTGTTCTTCCAAAAAAGCCACACCTATTTAAATGTCTTGCGTCACGTTCTTCGTTTCCAGCTTTTTCAGGGGTATGTGTTGTAAAGGCGAATTGCTCTTTTTTAACTCCTTGATCTCTTAAATAGTAAAATGCAGGCAATGCATGTCCTTCATTTAAATGGTACATATCTGCGCCACCTAAAGCTTCAACAACTTTAGCTCCACCAATACCTAAAATTATGCTTTGAGAAATTCTTGTAAGTTCGTTTGAATCGTATAAATGGTCTGTAATAGTTCTTGATAAATGGTCGTTTCCTTCTACATCAGTACTTAAAAGGTACATTGGTACGCAACCAAAAATTTCAGGTTTTAAAATATATGCTCTAACTTTTACCCCAGGATTGTCGTGAAGTGGCACTTCAACTTCAATTCCAGTATCTTCTAAAAAATTAAATGTTTTTTCAATAAAATCTGTTCTAAGTGTGCGGTCTTCATTTCTTGCCTGGTCGTAATAACCATATTTCCATAGCATTCCAACTCCAACCATATTTTGTTTTAATTCAAATGCAGAACGCATGTGTGAACCAGCTAAAAAGCCTAATCCTCCAGAATAAATTTTTAATGCTTGGTGAATACCAAATTCCATACTAAAATATGCTACTTTTTTGTCATATTTTTTAGCTGGTTTATAAGGGTGATGCCATTTACTATATTCGTTTATCATTGTTTGTTCGTTTTAAGAAAATTGAATACAAAATTAAGTATTTATGTTATTTAAAAAGTGTAATATATTAACCCATTTGTGTGTAAAAAGCATTAATTATGATTTTTCTTTTAAATTTTGGTAGTATTAGGTTAATTTAGGATATATAATTATTTTGCCGTTCATTTGGGCTATTAGAATATAATGGAGTGTAAATATGAGTAATTTTTGTTTAAAAAATGTGTTGAAAACTATTGTTTTTATTAAATTGATTGAATACAAAAACCTGTGCGATTTTGCTTGAAAATTCACACAGGTTTTTAAATATTATTGGGTAATGTTAATAAAGTTTTTATTTGCTACTTCTTTTTTTCTGGAGAAATAAATTTATAAACCAAACCTGCAAGAATTGCTCCTACAATTGGTGCAAGCCAAAATAACCATAACTGACTTAAAGCCCAATCACCAACAAATAATGCCTGACTTGTACTTCTTGCTGGATTAACGGATGTATTGGTAATTGGAATACTAATTAAATGAATAAGTGTTAATCCTAATCCAATTGCTAATCCTGCTAAATATTTTGGTGCTTTAGAATGTGTTGCTCCTAATATTATTATTAAAAACATAAATGTCATAACAACCTCTGTAATAAGGGCTGCTTGCATACTATAACCGCCAGGAGAATGCACTCCATAACCATTAGCTGCAAAACCACCAATATCAAAACCTTCTTTACCGGTTAAGATTAAGTAAATAATTCCAGCTCCAGCAATACCACCTAAAACTTGTGCTGCTATATAGGGTAATAAGTCTTTTTTGTCAAAACGACCGCCAGCCCAAAGTCCAATACTTACAGCTGGATTTAAATGGCAACCTGAAATATGCCCAATAGCATACGCCATAGTTACAACTGTTAAACCGAATGCGATGGCCACACCCACAAATCCAATTCCTAAATCTGGAAAAGCAGCTGCAAAAACTGCGCTACCACAACCACCTAATACTAACCAAGCGGTACCAATAAATTCTGCTACTAATTTTTTCATAAATAATAAAGTTTTAAGTTAATTTATTGGGTTAGTACTTCAAATATAAAGTTTTTATTTAAAATGATAAAAAATGAATTAAAATAAGCTTTATTAGAACTTATATTAAAATAGTTATTTCTTTTTCTTATTTCTAATCATTGCCTCAAGCATATCCCACATTTCATCTGGAATTTCTTCGAGCATATTAAATTCACCTGCACCTTTTAGCCATTCCCCACCATCAATTGTAATTACTTCTCCATTTACGTATGCAGAAAAATCACTCATTAAATAAGCCGCTAAATTTGCCAGTTCTTGGTGTTCACCAACTCTGCCAACAGGTACTTTCTTTTTCATATCAAATTTTTCTTTTAAATCTCCGGGAAGCAATCTATCCCAAGCACCTTTTGTTGGGAAAGGACCCGGGGCAATTGCATTTGATCTAATTCCGTATTTAGCCCACTCAACTGCTAAGGAACGTGTCATAGCCAATACACCAGCCTTTGCTGTTGCAGATGGTACAACATATCCGGAGCCTGTCCACGCATAAGTAGTAACAATATTTAAAATAGTAGATTTCAGTTGTTTTGCAGCGATCCAATGTTTTCCAAAAGCAAGTGTGCAGTTTTTACTTCCTTTTAAAACAATATCAATAATAGTGTCAAAAGCATTTGCCGATAAACGCTCGGTTGGTGAAATAAAATTTCCAGCAGCATTGTTCAGTAAACCATCAACTTTTCCGAACTTTTTTAAAGTTTCAGCTAAAACATTTTCCACTTCTTTATAATTTCTAACATCGCATTGCACCGCTAAAACGGTTCCACCAGTTTTTTCTTCCAATTCAATTTTAACAGCATTTAATTTTTCAATATTTCGAGATGTAATAACAACTGAAGCTCCTAATTCTAAAAAATAAGTAGTCATAGCTTTTCCTAAACCGCTGCCACCGCCGGTTACAACAATTACTTGATCTTTTAAACTTCCTTCTTTTAACATTGGTTTTTGATACATAAAAATGGTATTTTTGTTTATTATAAAAGTAGGGATTTTTTCAAATTTAGCTTGAAAATTAATATTTTTTATTTTTTTTTAAATTCTATTTGTCAAACACAAAAGGATTTGTATATTTGCGCACGCTTTCAAGGAGACTTCTTCTTAAAGTAAATTAAGAAAAAAAGAAACACTATTTTAAAAATTATAAGTAATGCCAAAAAGAACATTTCAGCCTTCAAAAAGAAAGAGAAGAAATAAACACGGGTTTAGAGAGCGTATGGCTTCTCCAACTGGTAGAAAAGTGTTAGCAAGAAGAAGAGCTAAAGGAAGAAAAAATGTAAGTGTTTCTTCTGACCCAAGACCAAAGAAATAATGAAACAATAGTTTTATATATAAGGTGTTACTTTTTTTAGTAACACCTTTTTTTATGACCTTTTGATAAGTTTTGAAAACTATTTTTTATAAAAATTTGAATTTTATAGATATTTACCAAAATTATTAATTAATACTAACAGATGCCAAAAAACAAAAACATTAAGTCAATTTTAATTATAGGTTCCGGACCTATAATTATAGGTCAAGCGTGTGAATTTGATTATTCTGGTTCTCAAGCAATTAGATCGTTAAAAGAGGAAGGAATTGAAGTTACTTTAATTAATTCAAATCCGGCAACAATTATGACGGATCCGTCTTTAGCGGACAATGTTTATTTAAAACCTTTAACTACAAAATCTATTATAGAGATTTTAAAAATTCATCCTAATATTGATGCTGTGCTTCCAACAATGGGTGGGCAAACAGCATTAAATTTATGTATTGAAGCTGATGATAAAGGAATTTGGGCAGACTTTAATGTAGATTTAATAGGTGTTGATATTGATGCAATTAATATAACTGAAGATAGAGAGCAGTTTAGAAAATTAATGATTAAAATTGGAGTTGGGCAGGCACCTTCTACAACGGCAACATCATTTTTAAAAGGTAAAGAAATTGCACAGGAATATGGTTTTCCATTAGTAATTCGACCATCATTTACACTAGGTGGGTTTGGAGCATCTATAGTTTATAAGAAAGAAGATTTTGATGAATTGTTAAGTAGAGGTTTAGAAGCTTCGCCAATTCATGAAGTTATTATTGATAAAGCATTATTAGGCTGGAAAGAATATGAATTAGAATTGTTAAGAGATAGTAATGATAATGTAGTTATTATTTGTACTATAGAAAATATGGATCCAATGGGAATTCATACGGGAGATTCAATAACTGTAGCTCCTGCTATGACATTGAGTGATACAACTTTTCAAAGAATGCGTGATATGGCAATACATATGATGCGCTCTATTGGAGATTTTGCAGGTGGTTGTAATGTTCAATTTGCAGTTAGTCCAGACGAAAAAGAGGATATTATTGCTATTGAAATAAATCCACGAGTTTCACGTTCATCAGCCTTAGCATCAAAAGCAACGGGATATCCTATTGCTAAAATTGCTGCAAAATTAGCAATTGGTTATCATTTAGATGAACTAGACAATCAAATTACAAAAACAACTTCAGCATTATTTGAACCGACCCTAGATTATGTAATTGTAAAAATTCCACGTTGGAACTTTGATAAATTTGAAGGTTCCGATAGAACTCTTGGTTTACAAATGAAATCGGTTGGAGAGGTAATGGGAATTGGGCGTTGTTTTCAAGAAGCATTGCACAAAGCCACACAATCTTTAGAAATTAAACGTAATGGGTTAGGAGCTGATGGAAAAGGAGAGAAGGACTATGATACTATAATTCAAAAATTAACGTATGCAAGTTGGGATCGTGTATTCGTAATTTACGATGCTATTCAAATGGGAATTCCTTTAAGTAGAATTCACGAAATCACAAAAATTGATTATTGGTATTTAAGACAATATGAAGAATTATTAGCGCTTGAAAACGAAATTTCAACAAATAAATTAGATTCACTTTCGTATGAATTATTGTTAGAAGCAAAGCAAAAAGGTTTTGCAGACAGACAAATAGCCCATATGTTAGGTTGTTTAGAAAGTGAAGTAAAAGCGAAGCGTACGGCATTAGATATTAATCGTGTTTACAAATTAGTTGATACGTGTGCTGCTGAATTTAGTGCACAAACACCATATTATTATTCTACTTTCGAGAATAAAATGATTACTCCAGATGGAGTTGTTAAAGCTGATAATGAGAGTGTTGTAACCGATAAAAAGAAGATAGTTGTGTTAGGCTCTGGACCAAACAGAATTGGGCAAGGTATTGAATTTGACTATTGTTGTGTTCACGGTGTATTAGCGGCTAAAGAAGCTGGTTATGAAACAATTATGATTAATTGTAATCCGGAAACGGTTTCAACAGATTTTGATACTGCGGATAAATTATATTTTGAACCCGTATTTTGGGAACATATTTACGACATAATTGAACACGAGAAACCAGAAGGAGTTATAGTTCAGTTAGGTGGGCAAACAGCATTAAAACTTGCTGAAAAGTTAGATAAATGGGGTGTGAAAATTATAGGAACTAGCTTTGAAGCTTTAGATTTAGCAGAAGATAGAAAGCGTTTTTCTGAATTATTGGTTGAATTAGATATTCCTTTCCCACAATACGGAACCGCAACAACCGCAGATGAAGCAGCGGCAATAGCTGATAGTTTAGATTTCCCAATATTAGTAAGACCTTCTTATGTTTTAGGAGGGCAAGGAATGAAAATTGTAATTAATAAAGAAGAATTAGAAAAACACGTAGTAGATTTATTACGTAAAATTCCTAATAATATGTTGTTGCTAGACCATTATTTAGATGGAGCAATTGAAGCAGAAGCTGATGCCATTTGTGATGGTGAAGATGTTTACATAATTGGGATAATGGAACATATAGAACCTTGTGGAGTGCATTCAGGAGATTCAAATGCAACATTACCACCGTTTAACTTAGGTGAGTTTGTAATGCAGCAAATTAAGGATCATACTAAAAAAATAGCATTAGCTCTTAAAACAAAAGGGTTAATAAATATACAGTTTGCAGTAAAAGATGATACCGTTTATATAATTGAGGCAAACCCAAGAGCCTCGCGTACAGTTCCATTTATTGCAAAGGCGTATCAAGAACCTTATGTTAATTATGCTACTAAAGTTATGTTAGGAGTTAATAAAGTAAAAGACTTCAATTTTAACCCACAATTAGAGGGTTTTGCAATTAAGCAACCGGTGTTTTCATTTAATAAATTTCCTAATGTTGATAAAAAATTAGGACCAGAAATGAAATCTACTGGAGAGAGTATTTTGTTTATTGATAATTTAAAAGATGATCAATTTTATGAATTATACTCGCGTAGAAAGATGTATTTGAATAAATAAGAAAGTATTAAATATTTAAAAAGAGCTCCTTTTGGGGCTCTTTTTTGGTTATATCATTTTTTGTTTGTACTTTTGTTTAAACAAAAAATAATTACATTGAACAATATAAAGTCAGAATTTACGATTAAAGACCTTGAGAATTTCACTGGAATTAAGGCACACACTATTAGAATTTGGGAAAAAAGATATAATATTTTAGAGCCAAATAGAACAGATTCTAATATTCGATATTATGATATAAATAACCTGCAAAAGCTTCTAAATGTATCACTTTTAAATGCTAATGGATTAAAAATATCTAAAATTGCTGAATTGCCAGAATCAAAAATAAGTGCATCTGTTCGAGAGTTAGTTGCTAAAAATGGAGTAGATACTCAAGCATCTAATTCATTGAAGCTTGCAATGTTAAATTTTGATGAAAATTTATTTAATGTTACCTACAATAATTTAGTAGCACAATCATCACTTAGAGATGTTTTTAAGAATGTTTTTCTACCATTTATGAATGATTTAGGGATTTTATGGCAAGTGAATTCTATTACACCTGCGCACGAACATTTTATAACGAACCTTATTTCTCAAAAAATTCATATAAATATTGAGCGTTTGCAATTAGCGGCACCTACAAATTTTGATAAAATATTTGTTTTATACTTACCAATGAATGAAATTCACGATTTGGGTTTGTTGTATTTACACTTTGAGTTGTTGTTGCACGGTTATCAATCTATTTACTTAGGACAAAGCGTGCCTGTGGCTAATTTAAGCGATGTTCAAAATGTATATGATAATATATGCTTTATTAGTTATTTAACCGTTGAGCCATCTAGAATGTCAGTTTTAGAGTATATTGAGACGGTTAATAATACGGTCTTAATAGATACGAATAGTGAATTATGGCTTTTAGGAATAAAATTAGCTGAAGTTGAAGAAGATTTAAGTTTAACAAATGTAAAGTTGTTTAAATCTATTGATTCTTTGTTAGATAAACTGTAAAAAACATCAAACAAATTTGGTTTTGTTTAATAAAAGTATATATTTGCTGAACAAATGAGAGATATAATAATTATTGGTTCAGGGTTTTCGTCACTTTCAGCTGCTTGCCATATGGCGAAAGCGGGTTATAAAGTTACTATCCTTGAGAAAAATGCCACGATAGGTGGAAGAGCTAGAAAGTTCGAAAAAGACGGTTTTAAATTTGATATGGGACCAACTTGGTATTGGATGCCCGATGTTTTTGAGAAATTTTTTAAAGATTTTGATAAAAAACCCTCAGATTATTACCAATTAGAAAGATTGTCTCCAGCGTATCAAGTATACTTTGGTAAAGACGATTCAATTACAATTCCAGGTACATTAAACGAAATTTATGATGTATTTGAGAAGGAAGAAAAGGGAAGTGCTAAACATTTAAAATCATTTTTAGATTCAGCTAAATTTAATTACGAAGTTGCAATTAATGATTTGGTTTATAAACCGGGTGAATCTATTACAGAATTAATAAATTTTACCACGCTGTCAAAGGCAAATCAGTTTTTTACATCTATTAGTTCAACAGTTCGTAAAAAAATCAAAAGCACAAAACTTCAACAAATTTTAGAATTTCCTGTATTGTTTTTAGGTGCAAAACCAACAAATACACCGAGTTTTTATAATTTTATGAATTACGCTGATTTTGGTTTAGGTACTTGGCATCCAAAAGGTGGAATGTATGAAGTAGTAAATGGTTTTGTTAAATTGGCAGAAGATTTAGGTGTTGAAATTTTAACCAACCAAAATGTTGAAGAGATTGTTGTAGAAGATGGTGTAGTTAAAGGAGTTGTTTCAAATACTGCTTTTATAGAATCTTTTTCTGTAATTAGTGGTGCAGATTATCATCATACAGAAACATTGTTGCATAAAAAGTATAGAATGTACTCTGAAAAGTATTGGGAGAAAAAGACTTTTGCGCCTTCAGCGTTGCTTTTTTATGTTGGTTTTGATACAAAAATTAAAAATGTAGCGCATCATACATTATTTTTTGACACTAGTTTTGATGTGCATGCACAAGATATTTATGATAATCCAAAATGGCCAGCAGATCCATTGTTTTATGCAAGTTTTTCGAGTATAACGGATGCAAGTTTTGCTCCGAAATCAAAAGAAGCTGCAACTTTTTTAATTCCTTTGGCACCTGGTTTAACTGACATTCCAGAGGTACGAGAAGAGTATTTCTTAAAAATTATGGAACGTTTAGAGATTTTAACTGGACAAAAATTAAAAGATAAGGTGTTGTTTAAAGAATCGTATTGTGTGAATGATTTTGTGAATGATTACAATTCTTACAAAGGAAATGCTTATGGTTTGGCAAATACCTTATTTCAAACAGCGTTTTTGAGACCAAAGATAAAAAGTAAAAAAGTAAAGAATTTATTTTTTACGGGACAATTAACTGTTCCTGGACCAGGAGTTCCTCCTGCAATAATTTCTGGAAAAATTGTTTCAGATATGGTGATAAAAAATACTAAATAATACTACAACTAACTAAAAAAATAATTATGAAACAGCTATTCGACGAAACCTCATTTAAATGCAGTAAAATAGTTACTAGAAAATATAGTACTTCTTTTTCTTTGGCCGTTTATATGTTATCGCCTAAAATAAGAGAGGCGATATATAGTATTTATGCTTTTGTTCGTTTCGCTGATGAAATTGTAGATTCTTTTCATACACACGATAAAGAGTTTTTATTAAATGAATTTGAAGCAGATTATTACAAAGCTCATAAGAACAATATTAGTTTAAATCCTATTTTAAATGCTTTTCAGCATACTGTAAAAAAATATAATATTACGGACGATTTAATTCAGTCGTTTTTAAAAAGCATGAAAGCAGATTTAAACAAAGAAACGTACAATACAGTTGAAGAATATAACGAGTATATTTATGGTTCTGCAGATGTAGTTGGTTTAATGTGCTTAAAGGTATTTGTTGATGGAGATACTGAAAAGTATGATGAATTAAAGTTTTCTGCAATGAAATTGGGTTCTGCTTTTCAAAAAGTAAATTTTTTACGTGATTTAAAAGATGATTACGAATTATTAAACAGATCTTATTTTCCTGGAGTAAATTTAAAAGAATTAAATGCAGATGAAAAGGCTGAAATAATTTCAGATATTGAAGCTGATTTTAATGAAGCTTTAATTGGAATAAAAAAGTTGCCTTTAGAAGCAAAATTCGGTGTTTATACTGCCTATGTTTATTATAAAAGGTTGTTGAATAAATTAAATAACACGCCTTCAACTGAAATTTTAAACACACGTATACGAGTTTCTAACCCTTTAAAGATAAGCTTATTAGCAAAATCTTTTGTAGTATATAAATTAAATTTACTTTAATGAAATTTTTTGGACTTATTGTTTTCTCATTAATATCATTAAGTGTGCAAACACCACTTGAGAATGTTAGAGATCAATTTCCATATATTACATCTTTAGGTGAAGCAAATAAGTTTATAGAAAAACTTAAAAACGATAGTTCACCTGAAGCAAAAGGCTATACAGGAGCAATGATTTTAATGAAATCTCGCTATATCAAAGGTCCATTTTCTAAATTAAAGTATTTTAAACAAGGAAAAAAAATATTGGATAACGATATAAATAAAAATCCAGAAGTTATAGAAATTAGGTATATACGCTTTTTAATGCAAAAGCAAATTCCTAAATTTTTAGGTTATAATAAAAACATTGAAGAAGATTTTAACCTTATTTCTAAGAAACTATTAGAATCAGATTTAAATAAAAACTTAAAGATTAAAATGCTAGACACTATGTTGTTAGTTGATGATTTAAGTGAAATTAATAAAAATAAAATTCATCAAATACTAAATAAATTATGATATTTGCTTTAATTACAATAGCTACCTTCTTGTTAATGGAATGTGTTACTTGGTTAACACATAAGTATGTAATGCACGGTTTTTTGTGGTATCTTCATGAAGACCATCATCAACCAAGATACCAAAATTGGTTCGAAAGAAACGATGTGTTTTTCGTAATATTTGCAGTTCCAAGTATTGCTTTATTTTACTTTGGTGTAGAAGGAGGTTTAAATTATTTGTTTTTTATTGGTTTAGGAATAATGCTTTATGGTATGGCATATTTTTTAGTGCACGATGTTTTAATTCATAAGCGTTTTAAGTGGTTTAATAAATCTAATAATAAATACTTAGTTGGTTTACGTAAAGCACATAAAGTACATCATAAACATTTAGGAAAAGAGGAAGGCGAATGTTTCGGTATGCTGTTTGTTCCTTTTAAGTATTATAAAATATGACCTCTTTATACTTTATAATAAATATAGCGTCATTTTCAATTCCATTTTTGTATAGTTTTCAAAATAAAATGAGATTTATACAATATTGGAAATCTGTATTTTTAGCAATCTTAATTGTTGCTACTCCATTTTTAATTTGGGATGTATGGTTTACAAATATTGGTGTTTGGGGTTTTAACCCTGCATATTTATTAGGCCCAACTATTGTTAATCTGCCTTTTGAAGAAGTGCTATTCTTTTTTTGTATTCCTTACGCAAGTATTTTTACGCATTACGCATTGTTACATTTTTTTCCCAATTTGGCACTATCGAAAAAGGTTACAAAATGGATAACAATTGTTTTATTAGTTGCGTCTGTTATAGTTTTATTTTTTAACTATGATAAATGGTACACACTTATAAATTTTTCAGTTTTTGCGGCTCTTTTAATGTATGCATTAGTGACTAAAGATTACATTTTAAGGTCGTTTTATATAACATTTCTGGTTGTTTTAATTCCGTTTTTTATTGTAAACGGACTGTTAACAGGAAGTTTTATTGAAGAACAAGTTGTATGGTATAACAATGCAGAAAATTTAGGAATTAGATTAGGAACTGTTCCTGTTGAAGATGCTTTTTATGCTTTTAGCATGTTGTATGGGGCAACGGTGTTAATCGAAAAATTTAAACCAATTTTTAATAAAAAGTAAATGACAAGTAAACAAGAAATTACTATTTTTTGGTTTAGAAGAGATTTACGTTTGCAAGATAATACTGCATTATTTTATGCACTAAACTCTAAATATCCTGTTCTTCCAATTTTTATTTTTGATGAAGCAATTTTAAATGAATTGCCAAAAAATGATGCAAGAGTAAATTTTATACATAAATCTTTAAATAAAATTAATGAAGATTTAATTGAAAATAACGCTTCATTATACATTCAAAAAGGAGAAATAGCTACTATTTGGAAATCACTTTTAAATAAGTTTAATATTAAAAAAGTATTTTTCAATAAGGATTATGAACCTTATGCAATTAAAAGAGATGTTGAAATTAATAAGTTATGTATAGAAAATAATATTGAAGTACATTCCTATAAAGATCAGGTTATCTTTGAAGCCGGTGAAGTTTTAAAAGCTGATGGCACTCCATATACGGTTTACACACCTTTTAAAAATAAATGGTGGAATTTATTTAATTCGCAGGAATTGATATTTTTTCCTTCAGAAAATTATAAAGATCATTTTATAAAATCTATTTTTAATTTTCCTTCAATAGAGGAGTTAGGTTTTACTGAAAGTGCTATAAAAGTTAGGGCTATAAATAAAAATGCAATTTTAGATTATCAAAATTTTAGAGATCTTCCAATTGTAAATACCTCTAATAATTCTGTTTATTTAAGGTTCGGATTAATAAGTATTCGTAAGCTTTTTAAGTATGCGCAGACTAAAAATGAAACCTATTGTAACGAACTTATTTGGAGAGAATTTTTTATGCAAATCTTGTATCATTTTCCAAAAGTTATTAATAATAATTTTAAATCGAAATACAATTTTATTCCTTGGAGAAATAATGAAGAAGAATTTAAATTGTGGTGCGAAGGGAAAACAGGTTATCCAATAGTTGATGCGGGTATGCGTGAATTGAATAAAACGGGTTATATGCACAACCGAGTTAGAATGATTGTTGCGAGTTTTTTAAACAAGCATTTGTTAATAGATTGGCGTTGGGGAGAAGCCTATTTTGCTGAAAAATTATTAGATTATGATTTAGCTGCAAATAATGGAAATTGGCAATGGGTTGCTGGGACCGGATGTGATTCGGCACCTTATTTTCGAGTTTTTAATCCGACAACACAACAACAAAAATTTGATCCAGATTTTAAATATATCAAAAAATGGAATCCTAATTTTAAAAATATTCCAGAAATAGTTGAGCACAAATTCGCGCGTTTACGTTATTTAGAGGTTGTTAAAAGATCTTTAATACACTAGTTTCTAGGTGATTTTGCTAATTTTGAAATCATGCCATTAAAAATAAAAAAATGAAAAGGTGTTACAGCATACCAATATAAGCGACCTGCAATACCTTGGGGTCTAAAAGTAGCTGTTTGATATAAAATATTATTTTCAATTTTAAATTCTAACCAAGCTTCACCAGGAAGTTTCATTTCAGCATATAATAAGAGTTTTTTAGCTTCTTTGTTTGCATAAATAACGCGCCAAAAATCTAAAGAATCACCATTATTTAATGCTGTTGGATGTGTCCGTCCTCGCCTTAACCCAATTCCACCAAAAAGTAAATCAAAATAACCGCGTAATTTCCATAAAAAAGTACCATAATACCAACCATTTTTTCCTCCAATTGACCATATTTTATCTAATGTGTAGTTTTCATCTTTCAAAGTACGTTGTTTTTTATCGGTAAAGCATCCGTAGGTTGGTACGTTAATATGTTTATGTAAATCACTTTCTAAAGCGCTACTAATAAATGAATCTTTCCAGCTTGAAACAATACTGTTTTGTTCAATTTTCACAAAAGCATTTTCCACAGCTTCTCTATATGAAATAGGTCGTACTTTTAATTGTTGGTAAATATTGCTAGGTTTTCCAATGATTTCTATACCCATACTGTTTACCAATGATGCTGCAAGTTTATACGAAGTTGAAGTAACAAAATATAACCAGTACGATGATAGTTTTGGAGTCATTAATGGAATAGTTACAATGCGTCTTTTTAAACCTCTAATGTCTGCAAATTCTAAAAGCATTTCCTTATAAGTAAGAATTTCTGGACCAAAAATATCAAAAGATTTATTGTACAATTCTTTTTTTCCTATAGCTCTTTGTAAAAATGCCAAAACATCTCTAATCGCGATTGGCTGCGTTTTGGTATTTAGCCATTTTGGAGTTACCATAAATGGTAATTTTTCAACTAAATCTCTAATTATTTCAAAAGAAGAACTACCAGAACCAACTATAATTCCAGCTTTAAAAGTGGTTAATGCATAATTGTTAGATGCTAACCTATTTTCAACATTTTTACGTGATAATAAATGTTTAGACAGTTTCGTATCGTTTGTAATTCCGCTTAAATAAATTACTTGTTCAACAGAAGTTGTTTCTATATAACTTTTAAAATTTTGTGCACATTTTTCTTCAAGTGTATGAAATTCTGTTGATGAATTAGACATGGAATGAATTAAATAATAAGCTATATGAATATCTTTTGGGATATTTTTAAAAGTTTCTGATTTTAAAAAATCTACTTCTACAATACATATGTTTTTATCGTTTATAAAATTTTTTGGAGCTCTGTTTTTATCACGTACAGTGCAAACAATGCTATGACCATCGTTTAATAACAAAGGTATTAAGCGTTTTCCAATATAGCCTGTTGCTCCGGTAACTAGAATTTTCATTATCTTATAGGTCTTTGGTATTCAAATCGTTCTTTTAATGTTGGAATTGCATAACCGTTTAGCCCATTTATAGTTGCAATTTTCCCTTCAGATAAATCAATAAATCCGTCATCTTTTAACAGCTTGTCTTTAATATACAATTCTTGAATTTCTCCAATTACAAGTTTTGTATTATTAGACTTAATATCATATTCTTCAACAAATTTCATTGCAATTTGAATTGGGCAATCTTGCACAAATGGCGCAAAAAAGTTGTTTTTATAGATGGTTTCTAAATTTGTAACATCAAATTCAGAAATACTACTTTCGTATTTTGCAGATGTGTGGTGTGCATCTTTAATTATTTTCTCGTGCACATGATTTATGGTATAATAGCCAGTTTCCATAATATTTTCATACGTATTTCTCGGCACTGATGTAGGTCTTAATATAAAACCTAATAATGGAGGTGCCGAACCTAAATGTATTACGGAACTAAAGATAGCAACATTTGTGTTGTTTTCAGCAGATTTTGTAGCAATTAAGTTTGCAGATTTAAAACCAGCACAACTATTAATAAGATTTATTTTATATAAATGATTTAAATTATGAATCTCATCAATATTAAAATAGGTCATTATAAATTTTTGAAATTATTGATATGAACTTCAGTTGCTTTTAAATCGAACATTAAATTATACAACCCAAAAAAAGTTCTGTTAATGTAAATAAAATGTTTAGAACCTCTATTTCCATTCATTTTTTTGAGTTCTGTGCTTTTAGAATAACGTTCTCCTAATTCAGCAATTTTTTGAAAGAAATTTGGATCAGAAAAATCAAATACTTCTTGATGAAAAGGTTGAGTAAACAAACTTAACATATCATGAAACATTGCTGTGAAAAAAGCTAATTCTGCAGGAGAATCATCAGCTCTTAAAATCTCTAATTCAAATAGTTTTTGTTTAAAAATTTCTGAATTGTGTATGTTTTCCTTTTTTGCCAATTCAAAATACGGAATATAAAAGTCATCTGGAATAGTTTTCATACAGCCAAAATCTAACGCAACTAAATTAGCATCTTTCGATATTAAAAAATTTCCGGGATGTGGATCTGCGTGTACTTTTTTAAGCGAATGAATTTGATACATATAAAAATCCCACAGCGCTTGTCCTAATTTATTAGACTTTTCTACATCGGTGTTATATGCTGTAAATTCAGATAAATGTTCACCGTGCATCCAATCCATTGTAATAATTCTTTCTGAAGAAAACGCTTCATAATATTCAGGGAAATATAAGTTTGGAATGTGTTTACAAGCTTTAGAAATTTCTTTACTGTGTTTAATTTCAATTAAATAATTGGTTTCTTCAATTAATTTATCTTCAACTTCTTTAAAATATTTATCAGAATCCTTTCCTTTAATATTAAACATACTTATAGCAATAGGTTTTACCATAGTAAGATCGCTAGAAATGCTATTTGCGATACCTGGATATTGAATCTTCACGGCTAAAATTTTGCCATCTTTTTCGGCTTTATGCACTTGTCCAATACTTGCGGCGTTTACAGAATTTGCATTAAAAGTATCAAAAATTTCATTAGGAGCTTTTCCAAAATATTTTTTGAATGTTTTTAGAACTAATGGTGCAGATAATGGCGGAACAGAAAATTGAGATAAAGAAAATTTCTCTACATAGGCTCGTGGTAAAACGCTTTTTTCCATACTCAACATTTGAGCCACTTTTAAAGCGCTGCCTTTTAATTTTTTTAGTCCATCATAAATATCTTCAGCGTTATTTTTATTAAGCTTTTCTTTTGCTTCGTCTTCTGTATTTACTAATTTATCACCGTAATATTTTAAGTAATTTATCCCAACTTTTGCACCAGTTTGTACTAGTTTTGAAGCTCTATGAATTTTAGAAACGGGAATTGTATCAATTGTTTTTAGCATAGTATATTGTTTATATTCTAGTTTATGTTCATTTTTTCTTTGTATAAAAATTTACCCAAATCTATTATACTTTTTAAAGGAGTTGAGTCAATTAAATCAAAGCTTGTATTTACAGATTTTTCAATAAAAATATCTGTTTTTTCAAAATTGGCAGAACTGTCGTCTAACCAAAATTTTAGAGTAATCAATAGTTGAAGCCAGGCAGTCTCTCTAATACTTTTTTGTTGAATTTGTACTATGTTTTTCTGCTTTAAATCAATAGTTTCAATTTCAAGAGCATCTATATAATGTGTAAAACTTGTTTTAAGACTAGACAGCGCATCTAGTTTTTTTAAATCTAACTTTTTAAAGTTTAACGCAGTAACCACATAGCTTCTATTTGCAGTTAAATTTTCAAAAAAGGTATAATAGAAACTTAACAACTTATTGCGAGGATCAAACGTTTGATAGTCTTTACTTTTATCCAAAATTGTAATTGTGTTTTCAAAAAATGTATTGAAAATTGTTTTTTCAATAGCTTCAAACGATCCAAAGTACTGATAGAAAATAGCTTCTTCAAACTTATTTTCTTTTGCAAAACTGTAAACAGAGGTTGGTTTAGCGTTGTGGTCGAGGATATAACCCATATATAAGGTTATAATTTCCAATGCATTTGTTTCTTTCTTTTTTGACATATTCTTAGTATTTTAAAATGTTTAACGCAAAGATAAATATTTTAAACAAAATAAAACTATTTATTTTGATTATAACTATGTTAAAAGTTTATTAAAGTATAAGTAAAACTGATAGCAAATAATTGAATTTCAAATTAAAATGTTTAGCTTTGTTTAAAATTAAATAAACAAAATGAATTTTAAGACAGCAATAGTTAGAAGAGAGCATTTTAATTCGGCACACAGATTACACAATCCTATGTGGTCGGATGAAAAAAACACCGCTGTATTTGGTAAATGTAACAATCCAAATTACCATGGACATAATTACGATTTAGAGGTAAAAGTTATTGGCATAGTTAATGAAGATACAGGTTATGTTATAGACACGAAACATTTATCAGATTTAATAAAAGAGCACGTGTTAAATAAATTTGACCACAAAAATTTGAATTTAGATGTTGAAGTTTTTAAAACTTTAAACCCAACTGCAGAAAATATTGCTATTGTTATTTATAACATTTTGAGGCCTCTTATTGAGGAAAATTACGAACTAAAAATTAAGCTTTATGAAACACCAAGAAACTTTGTTGAATTTCCCTATTAAAGGAGAAAAACTAAACGGTTTTACATATGATGAAATAGGAGACGATCATTTATATACTGGAATTGAAACTCCACTAATACCAACTGCTTTTGATATTTCCGATGAGGAAAAAAAAGAAAAAATAGCTAACTTATTTTCACAAATAATGGAAGTTATGGGTTTAGACTTAACCGATGATTCTTTAAAAGGAACTCCGAAAAGAGTTGCTAAAATGTATATTGAAGAAATATTTTCAGGTTTAAATCCTGAGAATAAACCAAAAATAGCATTGTTTGACAATAAATATAAGTACAATCAAATGTTGGTTGAAAAAAATATTCAATTTTATTCTAATTGTGAACATCATTTTGTGCCTATCTTTGGAAAAGTTCATGTTGCATATGTTTCTTCTGGAAAAGTAATTGGACTTTCAAAAATTAATAGAATTGTACAATATTTTGCTAATAGACCTCAAGTTCAAGAACGATTAACAAATCAGATTGCACTTGAATTAGCTTCCATTTTAGAAACGGACGATATTGCTGTTATTATTGATGCCAAGCATTTATGTGTGGCTTCAAGAGGAATAAAAGATGACTCTTCGGCAACTGTTACAAGTTACTATGGAGGGGTTTTTAACCAGCAAGAAAAAATTGTAGAACTTCAAAACTATTTAAAATTATAAATTATGGAATTAGTTAAAAAAGCATTGGAATTTGAAGAGCGTAAACTTTCTTTAAAAACTACAAATGAAAGAATTTTGGCTTCAAGAGAAGTGAAAGGATTGATTTTAGGGTTAAATGAAATTTATAAAAAAACAAAAAATCCTGAATTAATGGATACGATGAAACGTTTAACGGTTATCAAGAAAAAAATTGAAAAACGATTAAAATTACGGATTACTATTTAAAATTATATGAAAACAATTGTAATTATAGGTGGAAGCAAAGGTATTGGAAAAGCAATTTCTAATGCGTTGTTAGATCAAAATAGCGTAATTAATATAAGCAGGTCTCAACCTGAATTTTCACATCGAAATTTAACACATTATAATTGTGATATTTTAACGGATGAATTGCCAGATTTGGAAAAGATTGATACATTAATTTATTGCCCAGGTAGTATAAATTTAAAACCTTTTGAACGTTTAAAAATTGAAGATTTTAAACATGATTATGAAATTAATTTTATTGGTGCAGTAAAAGCAATTCAAAAATATTTACCAAATTTAAAAGCAACAGATAATGCAAATATCTTATTATTTAGTACAGTTGCCTCTAAATTAGGAATGCCTTTTCATACAAGCGTTGCAAGTGTAAAGTCTGCAATTGAAGGTTTGGTAAAGTCGTTAGCTGCAGAATATGCTCCAAAAATAAGAATTAATGCAATTGCACCGACTGTTACGGATACAACTTTGGCGGCAAAATTATTGAGAAATGATAGGCAAAAAGAGCAAATGATAGAAAGACATCCTTTAAAGAAGTATTTAAATCCTGAGGAAGTTGCTGAAATGGCTGCTTTTTTAATTTCAGATAAAGCAGCATCTATGTCTGGGCAAATATTTGAAATGGATTGTGGAATCACTACATTTAAAAACTAATAATTCAAATTAAAACACATGAAAATAACAGGTTTAATAACAAGTATAATATTATCAGTATTTTTTATAAACGAAACAAATTTAAATAACACGGATATGAATTCACAATCGTCTTTATATGATATTACAATTAATAGTATTACAGGAGAAGCAATTAATTTAAAAGATTTTAAAGGAAAGAAAATATTGTTTGTAAACACTGCATCGGAATGTGGTTTTACAGGGCAATATGAAGACCTAGAAAAGCTACACAAAACGTACAAAGATAAATTAGTTGTAATCGGAATTCCTTGTAATCAATTTGGAGGACAAGAACCAGGAACATTGACTGAAATTAAATCTTTTTGTGAAGTTAATTACGGTGTTACATTTTTAATGACAGAAAAGGTTGATGTTAAAGGAGACAATCAACATCCATTATATGCTTGGTTAACAAAGAAGGAATTAAATGGAGTTAAAAATTCATCAGTAAAATGGAATTTTCAAAAATATTTCATCGATGAAAATGGAGCTTATATTGATTATTATTATTCAATGACAAAACCATTAAGTAGCAAAATTACAAAGCAACTCTAATAAAGCTCTAATGAAACAATTAATGTGGTTAGCACTGTTTTTACTAATAAATTTCTCAGCACTTGGTATTGGTAGCTGGTTAATGAACAATGGACCAACATCTGGCTGGTATTTAACCTTAAATAAAGCTCCTTGGACACCTCCAGGATGGGTTTTTGGCGTAGCATGGACAACCATAATGATCTGTTTTTCAATATATTTATCATATTTGGTAAACATTAAAGAAACCAATACGTTTTGGATACTTTTTATTATACAATTTATTCTAAATGTATCTTGGAATTTTATATTTTTCAATCAGCATGCTATAGGTTTTGCCTTAATAGTAATAATTTCACTTACAGTATTAGTTGGTTATTATTTGTTCAGTTTTCTTTCTGATATGAAGTTTAAATCCTTATTAATTGCACCTTATTTTATATGGTTACTAATTGCAACTAGCTTAAATGCTTATTCTTATTTAAAAAATTAAATACATGGAATTTTCATCAAAAGGAATTGTTTACCGCTTATCTTCAAAACAAAAATTACCAATTAGTGTAGATAAAGCATGGGAGTTTTTGTCGAGCCCAAAAAATTTAAAAACAATTACGCCAGCTTATATGAGTTTTGACATTTTATCTGGTGCAGATAAACCAATGTTTGCAGGACAAATAATTCAATATATAGTAACTCCAGTTCTAGGAATAAAAACCAATTGGGTTACAGAAATCACACACGTTGTAGATAAACATTATTTTGTTGATGAACAGCGCTTTGGGCCCTATTCACTTTGGCATCATAAACATTTTATTAAAGAAATTGATGGAGGTGTAGAAATGGAAGATATTATAGATTATAAAGTTCCTTTTGGTTTTTTAGGGAGGTTGGTACATCCATTTTTAGTAAAACCAAAACTTACAGAAATTTTTAATCATAGAACTAAAAAGCTTATCGAACTTTTTGGGGAATACAAAAAATAAACAATGCCAATTTTTAAAATTTTTATACTTATGTCCTTACTTTTAAATACAAACCATACTATTGTAGACTTTACAGTAAACAGCAAATTATACAGTTGGGCTATAGTAAATGATGTTGTAATGGGTGGTAAATCTACTAGTACAATAAGTATAAACACTGAAGGAAATGCTGTTTTTAAAGGAGAAGTATCTTTAGAAAATAATGGTGGGTTTTCTTCATTGAGACATCGTTTTGATAAGTTAGATGTATCCAAATTCAAAAAAATTAAAATTCGTTTAAAAGGAGATGGAAAAAAATATCAGTTCAGATTAAAACCATCGATGTTTACTCAATATTCTTATGTTTATAATTTTAAAACAAATGGAGATTGGCAAATAATAGAAATTAATTTAACAGATTTTACGCCTGTTTTTAGGGGTAGAAAATTAGATATGCCAAATTTTTCAGGAACTGAATTAGAAGAAATTGGATTTTTAATAGGAAATAAGCAGCAGGAAAAATTCGAACTAATTTTAGATACTATTATTTTAGAATAAATGAAGCTTAGTGCTATGAACTCAAGACCCTTAATACCAAATGCGGCTATTTTAGATAGGACAAAAGAGCTGGAAAAATTTCAAAATATAACTTTACGTCCAATAATTAAATCTTTAAATGATTTGTTATTAGTTTATTTTCAGAACTATATATCATTAAAAAGATTTGATTTAGCAAATTCAACAACTATTGAAAAAGAAAAATTTATCACTACATCTTTTTTAAAAGACAATCAATTTAAAAATGAGATTAAAGGTCTTGTAATTGGTCATTTTTCCGTTGAAGAATATAATTTTTATAAAAACTCAGCTAAGGACATTAATAAAAGAATTTTAGGAATTATTAAACAACGCATCTTAAGTTTTCAATAAACATATTAGATTTTATGAGTAAAAAAAGTAATAGAACAGGATTTAAGTTTTCACCGTATCAGGCTAAAATAAAAAGTCCTTTTGATATGCTTTTTGATATATTTAAGGAATTAATAACACATACTTCAGGAGATTTTGATGAAGCAATTGACTGGTTAAAAATGCTTGATAAAGAATATAAGCTTACAACCAAAGACTATACAATTGATGATTTTATTGAAGATCTAAAAAATAAGGGGTATTTAAAAGAAACCATAACACCAGATGGTAATTCTAAAAGAAGTATTACAGCCAAAACAGAAAGGGCCATTCGGAAAAATGCCTTAAATCAGATTTTTGGAAAACTTAAAAAGAGTGGAATCGGTAATCATAAAACAAAAATTACAGGAATAGGTGATGAGCATACTGGTGATTACAGAAATTTTGAATTTGGAGATTCTTTAGATCGTTTATCTGTTACAGAAAGTTTAAAAAACGCTCAAATTAACCACGGCTTAGGTAGTTTCAAATTAACCGAACAAGATTTAGTTGTAGAAGATACACATCATAAATCTCAAATGAGCACTGTGCTAATGATTGACATTAGCCATAGTATGATTTTATATGGTGAAGATAGAATAACACCAGCCAAAAAAGTGGCGATGGCATTGGCAGAATTAATTACCACAAGATATCCAAAAGACACCTTAGATATATTGGTTTTTGGAAACGATGCTTGGCCAATAAAAGTAAAAGATTTGCCCTACCTGCAAGTTGGTCCTTACCATACAAATACAGTTGCTGGTTTAAAATTGGCAATGGATATTTTAAGACGAAAAAGAAATACCAACAAACATATATTTATGATTACCGATGGTAAACCAAGCTGTTTAAACATGCCAGATGGCACTTATTATAAAAATAGTAATGGTTTAGATAAATTTATTGTTGAAAAGTGTTACAATATGGCTTCTCAGGCAAGAAAATTACACATTCCAATCACAACTTTTATGATTGCTCAAGACCCATATTTACAGTCTTTTGTTGAACAATTTACAGCATCAAATAGAGGAAAAGCTTTTTATACTGGATTAGAAGGGTTGGGTGAAATGATTTTTCATGATTATGAAAATAATAGAAAAAAAAGAATTAGATAACTATGCAAACTACTATAAAAACTATCAAAGAATTAAAAGAAGCGGGTTATGTTTCTAAAAGTATAAAAGATGAGTTACGTTTAAATTTAGTCAAGAATATTAAAAATAACAAAGTGTCTTTTGAAGGTATTCACGGATATGAAAACACTGTGATCCCACAATTAGAAAGAGCAATTCTTTCAAAACATAATATTAATTTATTAGGACTCCGTGGGCAAGCAAAAACAAGATTAGCACGTTTAATGGTGCAATTATTAGATGAATATATTCCAGTTATTAAAGATTCAGAAATAAATGATGACCCATTAAACCCAATTAGTGCATTTGGAAGAGAACAGGTTTTAAAATTTGGAGATGAAACAAAAATATCTTGGTTGCACAGAAGTAATCGTTTTTATGAAAAATTAGCAACTCCAGATGTAACTATTTCAGATTTAATAGGAGATATCGATCCTATAAAAGCAGCAAATTTAAAATTGAGCTATGCAGATGAAAGAGTTATTCATTATGGAATGATTCCAAGAGCTAACAGATGTATTTTTGTAATTAATGAATTACCAGATTTACAAGCCAGAATTCAAGTTGCATTGTTTAATATTTTAGAAGAAGGCGATATTCAAATAAGAGGTTTTCAGTTAAGAATGCCACTAGATTTGCAATTTGTATTTACAGCTAATCCAGAAGACTACACAAATAGAGGAAGTATAGTAACTCCTTTAAAGGATAGAATTGGATCACAAATTTTAACACATTATCCTGAAAATATTGAGATTTCTAAAACAATAACAAAACAAGAAGCTAAATTACAAGATGAAAGAGTATGTGAAATATACATACCAGAAATTGCAAAAGATTTGGTGGAACAAATTGCGTTTGAAGCACGTAATAGTGAATACGTAGACAATAAAAGTGGTATTAGTACAAGAATGAGCATTACTGCTTATGAAAACTTATTAAGTACTGCAGAATATAGGTGTTTAAGTGCTGGTTCACAAAATACCACGATTAGGTTTGCAGATATATTAGGTATAATTCCTTCCATAACGGGTAAAATAGAACTAGTCTATGAAGGAGAGCAAGAAGGAGCTGCTTTTGTAGCTCAATCGTTAATAGGAAGTGCGGCTATAACAATATTTTCCAAGTATTTTCCAGAAGTAAAAAAATTAAAACATGAGAATGAAAGTGACCCTTATGATGCAGTTTTAGACTGGTTTTTCGAGAGTGGTTCATTTGAGTTAATGGATGATGCTTCTGAAGAAGAATACACAAACACCTTAAACCAAATTGCTCCCTTAGGTGCTTTAATAAGTAATTATATGCCTAAAATAGAAGATAGAGATATTTTATTTGTAAAAGAATTTGTTTTATGGTTTTTGGTAGAGAAGCAAAAATTAAATAAAAAAAGAATTTTAAAAGGATACTCATTTAAAGATACATTTGGAGCTTATTTTTCAGATTTATAAATATCTATAGATCTTAGAAGCTTTTCATAAATTAATAACTTAAAAACAACTATAAATTCTATAATTTTTAGTTGTTTTTTTTATAACCTTAATTCATTTCATTTAATAAATAAGGTTGCTTTTAGGTATTTCAATAATTAATAATATAGTATTTAAAATATCAAGTTTTGATAGTTGAAAAGTTATAAAATTAAAAAAATTACATTATACATAAATCTAATAAAATCTTTATAGTTGGTCATTTTTAAACGTTAAAGAATTGTTATTTTTGTTACAAAAAAAAATACACTTCTAGATATTGCAATTGCAACATTTTAAAAATCAAATACTTGCATCGCTTATTTTAATTAATTCTAAATAGTTTTTTACCTTTTTTTGCTGATATATATCATTATAACTTTTACATTATAACTCTAATTTTACACTGTAAAAATGAATAGTCGAATTATATAGTTTGCAATTTATTCCTTATTTAATTAAGGGTTTCGCAAATTATTAAGTGTAAATACAAAGTATGATGAAACCAGAAAACAAAAAATTAATTTGTGATGCTAATGAAGCTGTTGCAAGAGTAGCTCACAAAACAAATGAAGTATGTGCAATTTATCCAATTACTCCGGCTTCTCCGATGGGAGAACACGTAGATGTTTATAGTGCTGAAGGAAAACAAAATATTTGGGGGGATGTACCAAGAATTATTGAAATGCAAAGTGAAGGTGGTGCCGCTGGTACTGTTCACGGTTCTTTGCAAGGTGGAGCACTAACAACTACTTTTACTGCATCACAAGGGTTGCTTTTAATGCTTCCTAATATGTATAAAATGGCAGGTGAATTATTACCTACAGTAATTCACGTTGCCGCTAGAACATTAGCAACACATGCATTATCAATTTTTGGTGACCATTCAGATGTTATGTCTGCTAGACAAACTGGTTTTTCTATGTTGTTTGGAGGTTCTGTGCAAGAAGCACACGATTTTGCTTTAATCTCGCAAGTTGCGGCATTAAAAAGTAAAGTGCCATTTATGAATATTTTTGATGGGTTTAGAACTTCGCATGAGATTTCTAAAATAGATGCAATTCCTGATGATGTAATAAAAACGATGATGCCAGAAGAGGAAATAATGAAACACAAAAAAAATTCATTAGATCCAGATAATCCAGTAATTAGAGGTACAGCTCAAAACCCGGATGTATTTTTCCAAGCACGTGAAGCGGCAAATTCATATTACGAAAAAGTTCCTGAAATTGTTCAAAATACAATGGATCAATTTGCTGAATTAACAGGTAGAAAATATAGCTTATTCTATTATATAGGTCACCCAGAAGCTGAAAAAGTTATGGTAATTATGGGATCTGCTCAAGGTCCAGTTAGAGAAACCATAGATACTTTAGTTGAGAAAGGTGAAAAAGTTGGAGCATTATTCGTTCGTTTATATCGTCCGTTCTCAATTCATAATTTCATTGAGCAAATGCCAAAAACAGTAAAAAAAGTTGCTGTTTTAGATAGAACAAAAGAACCAGGAAGTACAGGAGAACCTTTATACTTAGATGTTGTTACATCATATGTGGAAATGGGAGAATCAATGCCAACTATTGTTGGGGGTCGTTACGGACTTTCTTCTAAAGAATTTACGCCTTCTATGGTAAAAGGTATTTTTGATGAATTAGAAAATAATTCTCCAAAAAATCACTTTACAATGGGTATTAATGATGATGTTACACATACAAGTTTAACGTACAAGCCAGATTTCCAAACAAGAAAATCTACATTTAACTGTATGTTCTACGGATTAGGATCTGATGGTACTGTTGGTGCAAATAAAAATTCTATTAAAATTATTGGTGAAACAACTGATAATTATGTGCAAGGTTATTTTGTGTATGACTCTAAAAAAGCAGGAGCACAAACAATTTCACATTTACGTTTTGGACCAGAACCAATCTATTCTTCTTATTTAATTAGCACAGCTAATTTTATTGCTTGTCACCAACCAAACTTTATTAATGAGTATGATATCTTGAAAAAGATTAAGCCAGGAGGAACATTCCTTTTAAATACACCACATTCAAAATATAAAATTTGGGCTGAATTACCAAGTACTGTTCAACAAAGAATTATTGATAATAATGTAGAGTTTTATGTTATTGATGCAACAAAAGTTGCTGCTGAAGCAAATCTTGGAAAACGTACAAATACGATATTACAAACTTGTTTCTTTGCAATTTCTGGTGTGCTTCCAAAAGATGAAGCAATCAAAAAAATTAAAGATGCAATTGTAAAATCATATTCTCATAAAGGAGAAGGTGTTGTTGAAATGAACTTTAATGCGGTTGATAAATCGTTAGAAAACTTGCAAAAAGTTGAATATCCTCGTCATACAACAAACCAAGATGGTTTAGTGCCAATGATGACTGATAAAGCTGATGATTTTGTAAAAGAAATTTTAGGAACAATATTAGCAGGTAATGGAGATTCGCTTCCGGTAAGCGCCTTTGCAGCTGATGGAACGTTCCCTACAGGAACAACACAATATGAAAAACGTGGAATTGCAGATGCTGTTCCAACTTGGGATGATGAAAATCTTTGTACACAATGTAATAAATGTGTTGCAATTTGTCCTCACGCAGCTATTAGAGCGAAAGTTGTTTCAAATGAAATTTTAGAAAATGCGCCTTCAGGTTTAAAACATGTACCAGCTAAAGGAAGACCATTTGATAGTAAAACTGAAAGTTATGTTTTACAAGTTTCTCCAGAAGATTGTACAGGATGTGACCTTTGTGTTGCTGTTTGTCCAGCTGAAAGTAAAGAAGTTGAAGGTATTTTTGCTATTAATATGGCTAAAAAATCTGAAGTTGAAAAAGTTGAAAACGTAAACTGGGATTATTTTATTGATCTTCCTGATTATGATAGAACACAATTAGTAACAACAAATGTAAAAGGATCTCAATTCTTAGAACCATTATTTGAGTTCTCAGGAGCATGTTCAGGTTGTGGTGAAACACCATATATCAAGTTGATCACTCAATTATATGGAGATAGTATGGTAATTGCTAATGCAACAGGTTGTTCTTCTATTTATGGAGGAAACTTACCAACAACACCATATACAACAAATAAAGACGGTAGAGGGCCAGCTTGGGCAAATTCATTATTTGAAGATAATGCTGAATTTGGTTTAGGTATTAAATTAGCATTAACTAAAAAAGAAGAAATAGCAGTTAGCTTATTAAAATCTTTAGAAAGTGTTATTGGAAGTACATTGGTAAATAAAATTATTGATAGTCCAGAAAATACAGAAACGTTAAAAGCTGAAAAACTAAAAGATATTGCAGAACTAAACGAGATTTTAGATACAATTGATACGTATGAAGCTAAAAAATTAAGAAACCTAAGTGAGTACTTGCGTAAGAAAGCAGTTTGGATCTTTGGTGGTGATGGTTGGGCTTATGATATTGGTTACGGTGGTGTAGATCACGTATTAGCATCTGGCGAAAACGTAAATATCTTAGTAATGGATACTGAAGTGTATTCTAATACTGGTGGTCAAGCTTCAAAAGCGACACCTCTAGGAGCAAGTGCAAAATTTGCGATGAAAGGTAAACAAAGCAACAAGAAAAGCTTGGCTTTACAAGCAGTTTCTTATGGTAATGTTTATGTAGCTCAAATTGCAATTGGAGCTAAAGACAATCAAACTTTAAAAGCAATTCAAGAAGCTGAAGCTTATCCAGGACCATCAATAATAATAGCTTACTCACATTGTGGTGAACATGGTTACGATTTAAAAGATGGAGCAGCTCATCAAGAAAAAGCTGTTGAAACTGGTTACTGGCCTTTATTTAGATTTGATCCTTTAGGAGCTAAAGGAAAAAGATTTAGATTAGATTCAAAAGCACCATCTGCTCCTTTAGAAGAGTTTATGTATACCGAAACTCGTTTTACAAGAGTTGTAAAGGAAAATGCAGAACTTGGAAAAGAATTGTTAGATAGAGCCCAAGAGCAAGTAGATGTTCAATGGGAACGATTAGAGCTTTATAAAAATTTATAAACCAAACTAATTTTAAAGTGCTAGGTATTTATAATACCTGGCACTTTTTTTTATTAACCTATTAAAGATAGTATTATGAAATCAAGGTCATCGGCTTTTTTTAATGAAGCAACAAAAAATTTACAATTAGCAAAAAACGAATTGTTCAAACCTTCTGAAGATATTGTAACGTATTCAATTTGTAAAAATGCACAATTTGCAATTGAAAACTATTTGAAAGGTTTTTTAATTAAAAACGAAGTTGAAATAGCTCTAAGTGATACTATTGCAACATTATACAATAAATGTATCGCTATTGATAAAAACTTTAAAAACATCGATATAAATACAATTGGTTGTAAAGACCATGCAATTGATTCAAGGTATTGTTCAGAAATAAATTCTGTAAGTGCTTGTTTTGATACTGCAGACAACATTGATACTTATTTAAGAAAAATTAGCATTTTATAAAATCATATTTTTTTTGGCAAAAAAAAAAGTTGCACTACCTTTGTTAAAATAATTTTAACAAATGAATTATATTTTATATGATGGTTCTGTGCGAAATGCATTATTGCCTTTTACCTACACAAAGCCAGTTGCAGATTTACGTATCGGTATTCTCACTATTCGTCAAAAATGGGAAAAGCACCTAGGCTTTACCACAACTACTTTAACCGAAGAATATTTAGAAGAAAAATATCCAATGGTAGAAATGGCGAAGAATGTTATGATAAACGCTTCGTTTTTACCAACAACTTCATTAGTTGAAATTATAAATGGACTTAAAGAAAATCAAGCAGTTTATAATAATAATGAAGTCATTGCTTTTTATACTACCGAAAATCAAGAGGAAGTTAATTTTGAAGCGTACGATAAAATCGAATTTAAAGATGATGTTTTACAAATTTGCAATACTTGGGATTTATTTTCTTTAAATGATGCTGCAATAAGATTGGACTTTGATTTAATTACCGAAGGAAGAGATTCACAACCAATCCCAAAAGGAGTTAATTACCTAAACAAAGAAGATATTTTTATTGAAGAAGGAGCAGAGGTGCTGTTTTCAACTTTAAATGCAAGTACGGGGCCTATTTATATTGGTAAGGATGCATTAATTATGGAAGGTAGCTTAGTAAGAGGGCCATTTAGTCTAGGAAACGATGCCGTATTAAAAATGGGGGCAAAAATTTATGGAGCGACGACTGTAGGCCCAAATTGTAAAGTTGGTGGAGAAGTAAATAATAGTGTAATTATGGGAAATTCTAATAAAGGCCATGAAGGTTATTTAGGAAATTCTGTCTTAGGAGAATGGTGTAATATTGGTGCAGATTCAAATAATTCAAACCTTAAAAATAATTATGCAGAAGTAAAATTATGGAGTTATGAAACTGAGAGATTTGCTAAAACAGGTTTGCAGTTTTGTGGTTTAATGATGGGAGATCATTCTAAATGTGCAATAAATACTATGTTTAATACAGGGACTGTTGTAGGGGTAAGTGCTAATATTTATGGTAGTAATTTCCCAAGAAACTTTATTCCTTCATTCAGTTGGGGCGGAGCAGCTGGTTTTTCTGAGTATCAAGTTTCCAAAGCTATAGAAACAGCATCTTTGGTTTTTGCACGTAAAGGATTAGAATTTGATGTACAAGAACAACGAATTTTACAGCATGTTTTTGAGTTAACTTCAAAATATAGAAATTTTAAATAGTACTATTTTTTGAAGGACTTTGTTATTGACTGCGTCGAATCTTCGATTTCTTGTGAAGAGAGGAATCTAAAACTAATATTTATTTTTTCTTAGCAGATTCAACTAATTCTAATTTGTTAATAGTTGTTTTGGTAGTAAAAACACCATAATTAATAAATGCATTGTTTTTTTCTATTTTTTCAATAGTACCGCAAGCATTGCTGTCAATTAATCGAACTTTGTCTTTTACTTTAAAAATATAATCAGCTCGTTGTTTTGCAACTTTTTTCGCTTCAGTTTTCTTTTGTTCCCTAACTTTAATAACTTCAACCAATACTTCTTTTTCAGTTGTAATTAACTTTTTTTCTTCTGTTTTTTGTTCAACTTTTACTTTTTGTTTTTGAGCCTTTGTTTTAGGTTTTGGCGGATTCTTTTTAAGGTGTTTTGTTTTTTCAGAAGTCACCCAATTATTAAACGCTAAGTTCAGTTCTTTTTTATTGTTGGTTTGTAAGTATCTGTTTAAAAGCTCATTAGTTTTTCTTCCGTAAGCCAACATTTTCTGATTGCTATCGTACAATGTTTGAAAACTTTCCAGTTTTTCTTGTATTTTTTCTTGTTTTTCAGTTAGAAATCCAGTTTTTTCAGCAGCAATATTTTTTTCTTTTTCTAGGCTTTCAGAAGTCTTTTGGAGAATATTACGTTCTTTTTGAAGTCTAGAAATTGTCTTATCCAATCGTACTTTTTCTCCTTCAACTCGTTTTTTTGCTTTGTTAATTAAACTAAAAGGAATTCCATTCTTTTGCGCCACTTCAAAAGTAAAAGAACTTCCAGCTTGTCCAATAAATAACTTAAAAAGTGGTTCTAAGGTTTTTTCGTTAAATTGCATATTGGCATTTGCAACATTTTCCAGTTCGTTTGCTAATACTTTTAAATTAGAATAGTGCGTTGTAATAATTCCGTACGCATTTTTATTATAAAACTCTTCTAAAAAGATTTCTGCCAAAGCACCGCCTAATTCAGGATCACTTCCTGTACCAAATTCATCAATTAAGAAAAGCGTGCTTCCATTGCATCTTCTTAAAAAACTTCGCATATTTTTTAAACGATAACTATAGGTACTTAGTTGGTTTTCAATAGATTGATTATCACCAATATCCGTTAATATTTTTTCGAAAAAATAAGTCGAAGAGCGTTCATGCACAGGAATTAAGATACCACTTTGTAGCATTACTTGTAGCAAACCAATGGTTTTTAGTGTAATACTTTTACCACCAGCATTTGGTCCTGAAATAACAATAATTTGTTGCTTATTATTTAGTTCTAAGGTTTGAGGAATTGTTTTTAGTTTCTTTTCGTTGTTTTTAAGCAATAAAATCGGATGATATGCATCTCGTAAATACACCTTTTTTTCAGCTGTAATTTTTGGCAAACAAGCTTCAATTTTTTTAGCATATTTAGCTTTCGCACCAATAACATCGAGCTTAATTAAAAAGTTTTGGTAGGCAATTAAATCTGGAACAAATACTCTAATTTTGTTAGATAATTCCTTTAAAATACGGACAATTTCTTGATGTTCTTCGTATGCTAGGTTTTGTAATTCTCTACTAAATTGCAATGTTGCTTCTGGAGCAATATAAACAATGCTTCCAGTTTTTGAGCTTCCTAAAAGGCTTCCTTTTACCTTTTTTCTATACATTGCTTGTACAGCCAATACTCGCTGATTATCAACTACAGATTCTCTAATTTCATCTAGATACCCAGCACTGCTATACTGGCTTAATGCTTTGGTAAAACTTGAACCAATTTTAGAACGTACAGAATTAATTTCAGTCCTAATTTGTTTTAAAAGCACCGATGCATTTTCATTTACTTCGGCAAATGAAGTAATAACTGAGTTAATATTATCGTTTATAAGTTTTTGATAATCAATTTCTTCTGAGAAAACATGTAACGCTGGGTAAATTACTTTAAAGTTCTTTAAAAATTTTAAGAGTTCAAAAATTGTGTTGACATTATTAGAAATTTTTAAAAAGGAAGCTGGTTCTAAATAACTATTTTCAATATTTAATAAATGAATTTCCTTTTGAATATCATCAAAATAATGATTTGGTAATCGATTATCATTCTGATAAGAAGAAAGGTATTCATTCACTAAATTCAGTTCTGTAATTAGCGCTACTTTTGTATTAAAAGGTCTAATTTTTAAAACACTATTTTTTCCTAATTCAGAAATACAATTTTCACCTACCGATTGTAAAATGGTAAAAAATTCTAAATCTCTTAATGTTTTTTCTGAAATGTTACTCATAAAAAGTGCTACTTTTGACACAATGTACAAAAGTATAAATTTAACGTGAATACAAGTAATGAAAATTGAAATAGCTACCAGTTGGAAAAAAACACTGGATTTGGAGTTTAAAAAGCCTTATTTTCAAGAGCTTACGGAATTTGTAAAACAGGAATATGAAAACAATTTGTGTTTTCCACCTAGTAATAAGCTATTTGAAGCTTTTAATTTATGCGCTTTAGAAGATTTAAAAGTTGTAATTATTGGTCAGGATCCTTATCATGGTGTTGGACAAGCACACGGTCTTTGTTTTTCTGTTAATGATGATGTTAAACATCCGCCTTCTCTTATTAATATTTTTAAAGAAATTGAAACTGATTTAAATATTCCATATCCAAAAAGTGGAAATTTAGAACGTTGGGCTAAACAAGGGGTACTTTTATTAAACGCAACTTTAACTGTTAGAGCGCACAATGCTGGATCGCATCAAAAAAAAGGATGGGAGCAATTTACAGATGCGGTTATTTCTAAAATTTCTAATGAACAGGAACATGTTGTTTTTTTACTTTGGGGCGGTTTTGCTAAAAAGAAAGGTTTAAAAATAGATACTACTAAACATTGTGTTTTAACAAGTGGGCATCCGTCTCCATTAAGTGCAAATAGAGGTTATTGGTTTGGAAATAAGCATTTTAGTAAGGCAAATAAGTATTTAAGAAACAATAATTTACCTTTAATTAATTGGTGATTTATGTCATATTTATTACATGTAATATTAGTTACTTTTATTTAAAATTAAATCAATTCAAATGAAAAAAAATATAAATTATATTGTCCTTGTTATCAGTATTTTACTAGTAATTTCATGTAAAGAGAAAAGTAATTACTCTAAAATTGATGCGCCACAAACTGCTTCAAAAACTACCGTTCATAAAATAGTTGTTGACGAATTTGTTGGAGGTGGAACGTACGCTTATTTAAATGTTACTGAAAACAATGAAAGTTATTGGATGGCAATTCCAAATACAGATGTTGAAAAAGGTGGCACTTACTATTATAATGGAGGAATGATGATGAAAGATTTTAAAAGTGAGCAATTAAATAGAATTTTTGATGAAATTGTTTTTGTTGAAGGAATAAGAACCTCGGAAGAGCTTTTGGCTATACCTCAAGATGATGTTCATACACACACGCAAAATGCAGTGGATGATGTAGCTGAGGAAGTTATAAAAATTGATAAAGCTGCTAATGGAATTCATTTAAATGAATTGCTTTCTAATAAAAAAGCATTTGCAGGTAAAGAAGTTATCTTAAAAGGAAAAGTTATAAAAGTAAATAACGGAATCATGGATAAAAATTGGGTACATATTGCAGATGGAACTCAATTTGAAGATAAAAAAAGTATTACTGTTACAACTCAAGAAATTATTAAAGTAGGTGATATTGTGACTTTTAAAGGTAAAGTTACTTTAGAAAAAGATTTTGGTTACGGTTATGTTTATGATATTCTTCTAGAAGAAGGTGAATTAATAAAATAGTAAATAGGTAAATAGGTATAATAAAAAAAAGCGCTTTGGGCGCTTTTTTTTATTAACTAACTCAATTTATACAATGAAAACAAAGCTAACAACTTCTTTGCTTCGTTTATGTAAATGCAATACTTGTGCCAAAAAACAGGTTACTATTGTTAATTAATAGTTAAAGTAAATTGTAGAATATTTTTTTACTCCAAATGTTTTTGGGCTTTGTAAGATGACCTCACTAAAGCGCTACTTTCTACATGTCTAAAACCTAGTTCTAATCCAATTTGCTTGTATTTATCAAATTGTTCTGGTGTAATAAATTCTTTAACAGGTAAGTGCTTTTTACTAGGTTGTAAATATTGCCCAATGGTTAAAATATCAACTTTAGCATTTGCTAAATCTTGCATAGTTTCAATAACTTCAGCTTCAGTTTCACCTAAACCAAGCATTATCCCAGATTTAGTTCTGCGTTGTCCTTGGTCTTTCATATATTTTAAAACTTCTAAACTTCTGTCGTATTTTGCTTGAATTCTAACTTCACGCGTTAAGCGTCTAACAGTTTCTAAATTGTGAGAAATTACTTCAGGTGCTACGGCTAAAATTCTATCAATGTTAGTGGTGTTTCCTTGAAAATCTGGAATTAACGTTTCTAAAGTTGTGGTAGGGTTTGCTCTTCTAATTGCGTTTATAGTTTCTACCCATATTATTGAACCACCATCCTTTATATCATCCCTATCTACAGATGTGATAACGGCATGTTTAATATTCATTAATTTAATGGAACGTGCAACTTTTTCTGGCTCTTCCCAATCTACAGTTTCAGGTCTTCCGGTTTTTACACCACAAAAGCCACAAGAACGTGTACAAATATTTCCTAAAATCATGAAAGTAGCAGTACCTTCGGTCCAGCATTCACCCATATTAGGACAACTTCCACTTGTACAAATAGTGTTTAATTTGTATTTATCAACTACATTTCTTAATTCCGTATATTTTTTTCCTACAGGCAGTTTTACACGTAACCATTTTGGCTTTTGTATTTTCTTTTCTGTTGGGATTGTTGTTTCTTCGCTCATTTCATTCAAAATTGAATGCAAAAATACAAAGAATTTATAAACTGAATAAATACCAAATGCTAAATCCTACTAAAAACAAAATTCCAAACCAACTTAGTAGTTTTAATGGAGTTGAAGGCCTCCATTCTTTCGGTGTGTGTTTTCCAGATATTAATTGGAAATTTATGATAGCATAAAAAGGGGCGGTTAAAAACGATAGTATTGTGGCGATTTTAATTAAAACACCCATTTCAGACATAAAAAATAGTAAAATGGCAATAGTTCCAATAGCTAGAAAACTAATCCAAAACCAATATATATTTTTATAAGATTTATTTGTGAGTAAATCAAAAGCCTTCGTCATTGCTCTTGGCGAAGCATCTAAGGTTGTTAGTGTTGTGCTAAACATTGTAGTAAATGCAGCTGCTGCTATAAAAATATACATTCCAGGCCCTAAGTTTTTAGTGTATAATTGGATGAGTTGTTGTGAAAACTCTACAGCGCTACCACTAAAAGTTTCACCAGAATTAAACATAATTAAGGCACCTAAAGAAACAAAACAAATTCCTAAAATTAGAGTACCGGCAAAACCTATATTAAAATCGAAAATAGCCTGTTTTGTGTTAAACTTAATAGTTTTGTCTTTTTGTTTTTCAATTGCCCAAAGAGATTGCCAAATAGAAACATCGAGAGGTGCTGGCATCCATCCTAAAAACGCAATTAAAAAACCTACTTCTATACTTCCCTTAGGTAAAATCTGAGTAAAATTTACAGTTGTATTTGTATTAAAATAAGCAATAGTTAAAGCTACTAAAGTGCTTATTGTTAATGTTATAATAATAAGTTTCATTAAATTATCTAATAATTTATATTTCCCAATAATTAATAGTGAAAAACAAATTATTGTAATAATACTACTCCATATAATAGGATTTGTTGTAATTCCAAACAAATTTGCAGCTAATCCAGCTGTAACAATAGTAACCGCTGCTTGTATGGTAAACATGGTAGCCAAGTTTAGAATAAAATAGGTTAGTAAAACACCTTTCCCAAGTTTTTTATATCCATCTAGTAAACTCTCTCCAGTTGCGGTTGCATAACGCGGACCAAATTGAAAAAAAGGATATTTAACAATATGTATTAAAACCAAGGCCCAAATTAAACCAAAACCAAAATCTGCTCCAGCTCTGGTAGATTGAACTAAATGTGAAACTCCAATTGCTGCGCCGGCAAACAGCAACCCTGGACCTAATTTTTTTAACCAATTATTTATTTTTGAAATCAATTTTTTGAAGATTTATCAATAATTTCGGCTAATAATTTTTTACCTCTTAGTAGTTTAACTTTTATGTTGCTCATTGGCTCGTTCAATTTATCAGCCATTTCTTTATAGCTCATCTCTCTAAAATAACGAAGATTTATTATTTCTTGATAATGTGGTTTTAGTTGTTTTAAGTAGTTTAATAATTGAGCTAAATTTTGTTCATTAATCAATTGATCTTCAGCTGATGGGGTTTCATCAAAAATTTTATAAGCTTCAGATTCTTTTTTGTTAATTGAAATAGTATTGGTTCGTTGTTTTCGTAAATGATCTAAAAAAATATTTTTAGAGATAGAAATTAACCAAGTTTTAAAGTTATAGCGTTCGTTATAAAGATGGATTTTATCAAATGCTTTTGAGAATGTTTTAATAGTAATATCTTCAGCTTCATCTTCATTTTCTGTTTTAGAGAGTTGAAATCTAAAAACATCACTCCAATAAGTGTTTAATAATGTATTAAAAGCTTTTTGATCTTTTTTACGAGCTTTTTCAATTAATTCAGTAATATCAATATTTTTATTTACCAATGTGTAGGTTTTGAAATAAGATTTTTTATAAAGATAAACATTTGAATGAAAATTAAAAATATTTCATAAAAAGGTGAAAATAATACTAAATCTGTTTCGTTTAATTTTTTTGCTGAAAAACCTATAGAAAGAAAAAAGAGTATTTGTCTTAAAACTATTATTAGTAAAACATTGATTAAGTTAAATTGATAACCCATTAAAATAATACCTAATAACCAAAAAAGTAATTGTGAACTAAAAAATAAACCTAATAAATATTTGTGAATAGTTTTATAGTGCGATGCTGTTGAAATGTGTCTTCTTTTTTGCTGAATCCAGTTTTTAAAAGACGTTTTAGGTTTAGATTCTGTAAAACTATCTTTTGAAATACAATATGCAGTATTTTGTTTTGTAGCAACTTGGTTTATAAATAAATCATCGTCTCCAGATTTAATTCGGTGCATATGATTAACAAAACCATTTGCATTAAAAAAAGTTGTTTTTGTATAGGCTAAATTTCGTCCAACACCCATATATGGAATTCCAATTTTCGCATATGAAAAGTATTGAACAGCGGTAAATAGTGTTTCAAAACGAATGAGTTTATTTAAAATTGAATTTTCAATTTTTTTATAGGAGCCATAACCTAAAATTAACTGTTTTTTATCGGAAAAACTATTAGACATTTCTTGTATCCAATTTTTTGAAAGTGGCTTACAATCGGCATCAGAGAATAATAAATATTCGTTAGAAGCAGCTTTAATCCCTAGGGTTAAAGCATACTTTTTACTTCCCCAGAACTGTTCGTTTGGAGCTACATCAACAATTTTAATTTTTGTAGGATAGTTACTTTTAAATTGTTCCATTATTTCTAAAGAAGCATCTCTAGAAGCATCATTAACAAGAACAATTTCAAAATTAGTATAGTTTTGATCTAAAAAGTATGGAATATTTTTTTTAAGATTTTCAGCTTCATTTTTTGCACAAATAATAACAGATATAGCTTGCTTAAAATTATTATTTTGAACTGTTTTTTTTGAAAATGCAAAATTTCCAAAAAGAAAGAGGTAGAAAATACATTGAATACAAAAAATTACTGTAAAAGCAATAAAAAGATATTCGAGCATTTGTTACCTATTTTTGCATTCGTCAGCTGTTTTACCACAGTAGCCACAAGGTTCTCCATTTTTATTTAGATGGGGATTCTGACTAGCGCAAGTACCTGCAAATTTACCATCTTTTTTTGCCCATAATTTAATTGCAATTCCAGCAACTCCTAATCCTAATAATGCTAACGTAATAAATAGTAATTTCATCTATTTGGAAATTTATAGTTGTGTTTCTTTAAAACTGTAACTTAATCTTTACCATAAAAATGGCTATTAAGAAACTCGCTTTCTTGTAATTTTTTTGAATTGCAAAGATAAAGAATTTTGAATAAACTTAAATATAAAATAGACTGCAGTGTTGTATTGTATTTTATGCAGTAAATTTAGTTAAATGATGTATATAATATACTTAAAGTCTTAATTGTTAATAAGTTTATGTTGTTTTGTTTGAAAAAAATATTAAATTAGCAATGGTTAATATTTATATACTAAGTTTTAGAGATTAAACCAACTAAATAAATTGTATAATTAGAATTGATTGAATTAAATAAGTATTAACCAACTTACTACTAATATAAAGACTCGTTATTAAAAATAACGAGTCTTTTTTTTACTTATTAATATTCTATTCTTTTTAAGAATCTGCTTTAATCAAAGTATCTTGAACATTGTTTGGAACTAATTCGAAATTAGAAAATTTAGTGCTAAAACTTCCTCTACCTTGAGTAATAGAACGCAATGTTGTTGAATATCTATACATTTCTGCTAAAGGAGTTTTTGCTTTTATAGATTGGTATTTACCTTCACTATCCATACCTAAAATTATTGCTCTTCTAGACTGTAAGTCTGTCATAACATTACCCATAAGTTCTTCAGGAACTTTAACAGTTAGCTCTTGAATAGGTTCTAGAAGTTTAGGTTTTGCATTTAAAAAGGCAGCTTTGAATGCATGGGCAGCAGCAATTTTAAATGAAATATCATTTGAATCTACTGGATGCATTTTACCGTCAAATACCATAACTCTAATATCTCTAGCATAAGATCCAGTTAAAGGACCTTCTTCCATAACTTCTAAACAGCCTTTTAAAACAGATGGTAAATAGCGTGTGTCTATAACACCACCAACTATACAGTTATAAAATACCAACTTACCACCCCATTCTAATTCTACCTCTTCTTTTCCTCTAATGTTAAAACCTTCAGGTTCTGGCATACCTTCAAACCAAGGTTCTATTTTTAAATGTACTTCACCAAACTGACCCGAACCACCAGATTGTTTTTTGTGTTTGTAACTTGTTGTTGCAGAACGTTGAATTGTTTCTCTATAAGTTATTTTTGGTTGTTCAAATGCAGCTTTTATACCGTAAACTTTTTGTAAAGTCCAATCAATTGTTGCTAAATGCAATTCACCTTGACAAGATAAAATTTGTTGTTTTTGTTCTTTTGAATATCGAATTGTAACTGTATGATCTTGACTATGAATCTTTTTAAGTGCATCATTTAACTTTTCCTCATCGTTTTTATCAATTGCACTAATAGCTTTTGTAATTCTAGGTTCAGGAAATTTAATAGGTTTTATTGTAATATCAGAACCTTTAACTCTTAACGTATCGTTAGTTTCTGTGTATTTAAGTTTTAAGGTTGCTCCAATATCTCCAGCACTTAATTTTTCTACAGGCTCACGGTTTTTACCGTCCATTATGTATAATTGATTTAGTGTTTCAATTTCTTCGTTTCTTGAGTTTTCTAATTTATCATTTTGCTTTATTTCACCAGATTTTACTTTAAAGAAACTTATTTGACCTAAATTTGGTTCGTATAAAGTTTTAAAAATAAACAATGATGTTGGTGCATCTGGTTTACATTCTATAGTTTCGCCTTCAACACTTTGTTCTGGTTTTAAATCTGCAGCAGATGGGGCAACATTATCAATAAAGCCCATTAATCTACCAGTTCCCATATCGTTTAAAGCAGAAACACAGAATACAGGGAATAACTCGTGATTTAGCATTCCTTTTTTAATTCCTTCTCTCATTTCATCTTCATTTAATGTGCCTTTATCAAAATAAAGTTCCATTAAAGCTTCGTCATTTTCAGCAGCTTTTTCAACTAATTCGTTGTGCAATTTATTTGCAATATCTTTTTGATCTGAAGGAATTTCATGTTTTTCAGGTCTGCCACCTTCAGGGCCAAACTTGTACATTTTCATTTTAAGTACATCAATAATACATTGTGCACCACCATCTATTAAAGGGTATTGAATTTTGACAGCGTTGTTTCCAACTAAATCAACAATACTTTTAAAACTATCATCATAATCTGCGGTTGGACTATCAATTTGATTGATAACAAATACTGTAGGAAGTGAAAAACGATCTACATAATTCCAAATTATTTCTGTTCCAACTTCAACTCCTTGGTTAGCATTTACAACTGTAACAACAGAATCAGCAACTCGCATTGTAGAGGCAATTTCACCAATAAAATCGTCTAATCCAGGAGTGTCTATAATGTTTATTTTGTAATTGCGCCATTCTGTGTGAAGTGGTGTGGCAAATATGGAAGTTTCTCTTTCTTGTTCAATTGCGTGGTAATCGGAAACAGTATTTTTGTTTTCTACGCTACCACGGCGGTTGACTAAGCCAGCTTCAAAGAGCATTGTTTCTGCCAATGTAGTTTTACCACTTTTATTTGCGCCTACAAAAGCAACATTTTTAATGTGTT
>CBDUKG010000006.1:0-57080 GCA_965367745.1 uncultured Flavobacteriaceae bacterium
GCATAGGTTAACACCATAGTTACGGCATCATCCCAAGGCATTTTATCTTTTGGAGAATATACGGCAATTTTGGGTGCTTTTTCTAATATTACAGCTTCCATATTTTTAGAAGGACTGCTAATTTCTTGTAAAATATTTGCTGCTTGTGTATCGGAAATTATTTGAAATGTTACACCTCTAATTTTACACTCATTCCTAGTTGCCTCATTATCTTCTAATAAAAAAGAACCACCTTCGTAATTTAGCAACCATTGTGCTGTATTGCCTCTTTCTAAAGACCAGAATGTAATTCCATACGCTTTTAAATGATTAGTTTGAGTAACGTCATCCATAGGAATTAATATGAACGATGCATAACTAAAAGTTGTAAACAATAATGTTACAACAACTAATATTTTTTTAAGAATGTATTTATATCTATAATTCAATTAATTTATTTTTTAAAATGGAACATCACCATCATCTAAATTATCGGGTGCTCCAAAAGCATCTTCAGCATTTGGAATATTTCCTGCTGAAATTGCACTATTCATTTTAGAATGGAATTCATTTCCAAAATCGTCATCTAAATTACTAAATTGCGCTAAGTGTCCTGTAAACTTTAAGCGGATATTTTCTAAACCACCATTTCTATGTTTTGCAACAATAAATTCAGCTTGACCTTCGCAAGGTGTTCTTTCTTCATCATCCCATTCTGTAAGTCCATAATATTCAGGTCTAAAAATAAACGATACAATATCGGCATCTTGCTCAATTGCACCAGATTCACGTAAATCGGATAATAACGGACGTTTACTTCCTCCACGAGTTTCGACCGCACGCGATAATTGTGAAAGTGCAATTACTGGAATGGCTAATTCTTTTGCTAATGCCTTTAAGTTACGAGAAATTGTAGAAATTTCTTGTTCTCTATTTCCGTTTGAAGAACTTCCTGCCGTCATTAATTGCAAATAATCAATAACAATAATTTTAATACCGTGTTGCGATGCTAAACGACGCGCTTTTGCACGTAAATCAAAAATAGATAATGACGGAGTATCATCAATAAAAATAGGCGCCTTAGATAAGTTTTTAACCTTTACATTTAATTGTTCCCATTCGTGAGGTTCTAGGTTTCCTTTTCTTAATTTTCCTGAAGAAATTCCTGTTTCACTAGAAATCATACGTGTAATTAACTGAACTGATGACATCTCTAATGAAAATATAGCTACCGGAGTATCAAAATCTATCGCCATATTTTTTGCCATAGACATTACAAAAGCTGTTTTTCCCATACCAGGACGTGCAGCTAAAATAACCAAATCTGAAGGTTGCCAACCAGATGTTAACTCATCTAAACGATTAAAACCAGTGGCAACACCACTCATTCCACTTTTATTAGATATTTCTTGAATCTTTTTTATTGCTTGTGTTACAAGTCCTTGTGCATCTTCCGAACCTTTTTTAAGGTTTCCTTGAGTTACTTCAAAAAGTTTAGTCTCTGCATCATCTAATAAATCAAAAACATCAACAGTTTCATCATAAGCTTCTTCAATAATCTCGGCAGAAATTGAAATTAATTTTCGTTGAATATATTTTTGAAGAATAATACGGGCGTGAAACTCTATATGCGCGGATGAAGATACTTTTTGAGTTAAACCAACTAAATAAAAATCGCCACCAACCAACTCTAAGTTTCCAGTTTTACGCAATTGATTTGAAACGGTTAATAAATCTGTTGGTTCAGAGTTTTGAAACAATGTATAAATTGCCTCATATATATGTTGATGCGTTTCTTTGTAAAACACTTCTGGATGTAAAATATCAATTACATCATCAACGCCTTTTTTGTCAATCATCATTGCTCCTAACACAGCCTCCTCTAAATCAAGTGCTTGCGGAGGTAATTTCCCTTTCTCCAAACTTATAACAGTACTTTTTTTAAATTTTTTAGCTGGAATTGGTTGTAAATTTTTCACGTATTAATGTGTGATTTATGATATTAAACTTATGTATATTTAATTGAAACTTGTTATTATTAAAGTATAATAAATGAACTTTATAACGAAAACAAAAGTATATTTTTAATACTAATAAGTGCTATAAAACTCGATTTAATTTACACAATTTTTGTTAACAAGTGTAATTTTTGTTAATAACTATTATAACATGAATTACTCAGAATTTATTTCATATTTTTACAAAATGAATTCTAAAAAACGTTATAAAATTCTTACAATACTATTAGTAATGCAATGGGCTTTTATTAAAATAATTGCACAATACCCAACTATTATTGAAACCTACTATTCTAATGGTCTGTATGTTTTTATTTCCCAATTTTTAAGAATATTTCTTGGTTGGATTCCTTTTTCGATAGGAGATTTAATGTATGCGGCTATAATTATTTTTATTTTACGAGCTATTTATAAAGCCATAAAATACAAAAATCTAACATTAAAAGCTACTTTTTTTAAAATTACTGGAATAATCTCAATAGTGTTTTTTGTTTTTCATTTTAATTGGGGACTTAATTATTTGCGACTTCCTATTAATACTTCTTTAAATTTTGAAATAAGTAATTATTCCAACGCAGCATTGATAGATTTTACAAAAAAATTAATTACCAAGACAAATGAAAGTCATGTGTTTATCACGAAAAATGATACTGTAATTGTTGAAAATCCACTAACAAAAAATGAAATTAAAGCTAATGTTGGTTTGGCTTACAATCAGTTAGAAAAAAAATATCCACAGTTTAAATATGCTAGTCCAAAAGTTAAACATTCACTTTTTAGTGTGCCATTAACTTATATGGGTTTTGGAGGTTATTTAAATCCAATTACTAATGAAGCACAAGTAAATTCACTAATTCCTAAAAATAATTATGCGGCTACTGTTTGCCATGAGGCTGCACACCAAATTGGAATAGCATCAGAAAGTGAAGCTAATTTTATTGGTTATTTAGCAAGTACAAATTCTAATGATGCCTATTTTAAATATTCTGGTTATTTAATGGCGCTACGCTATTGTATTTCTGAAGTTTACAGAAAAGATCCTGCGAGTTTTGAAGCACTGAAACCATTTATAAATAAAGGTATTTTGAAGGATATGCAGCAAAGTCAAAAATTTTGGGAATCATATCATAATTGGTCAGAAAAATATTTTAAAACTTTTTACGATAACTATTTAAAAGCCAACAAACAAGTAGATGGAATAAAAGGTTATAGCAAAATGGTAGTTCTTTTAATTAATTACCATAAAAATAATGATTTCGCTTTGTAATATTTTGACTTTTGAAAATAATGAACTCTATTCTAAATTTTAATTATCACTATCTTTGCATCTTATTTTAACAACTATGCGAAAACAGATTTCGAGTGTACAGAATCCTTATATAAAAGAACTTTTTTTATTAAAAGAAAAATCTCGCATTAGAAAAAAAACACAGACCTTTTTAATTGAAGGTTTACGCGAAATTTCTTTAGCTATAAAAGGTGGTTACACAATCAATACTTTATTAGTTGATATGGCTATTCTTAATGAATCTGCTTTGAATAACTTGCTAGAAAGTATTCCTTTAGAAATAGAAGTAATTGAAATTACGAGTCAAGTGCATCAGAAATTAGCTACAAGAACTACTACCGAAGGTATTTTAGCAGTTGCAAATTCTAAAGATTTAGTATTAGAAACAATTAAATTTAAAAATGAGAAGCCGTTAATTTTAGTTGCAGAAGCACCTGAAAAACCAGGAAATATTGGAGCTCTATTAAGAACTGCAGACGCTGCCGGAATTGATGCTGTTTTTATTGCTAATCCGAAAACGGATCTTTACAACCCAAATATTATTAGATCAAGTGTTGGATGTTTGTTTACGACTGCTATTGCTACTGGAACGACATCAGAAATAATTTCATTTTTAAAAGAAAAAAATATTAATATCTATGGAGCTGCTTTAACAGCTTCTGTAGCATATCAAACAATAGATTTTAAAAAATCCACTGCAATAGTTGTTGGAACAGAAGCCACAGGATTAACAAATGAATGGCTTGAGAATACTACCAAAAATATTATTATTCCCATGCGCGGTGCTATAGATTCAATGAATGTTTCTGTAAGTGCAGCAATTATTTTATTTGAAGCAGTAAGACAACGACAATTATAATTTACCAAAAAATAAACTATTATATAGGTAAACCCTTAAACCTTTCTAAAACAATATGACGCCACAATTACTTTTTTACATATTAATAGGAATAATTATAGCAAAATTTTTATTTGACACTTATTTAGATGCTCAAAACGCAAAACATTTTAATGATGCTATCCCTGAAGAATTAGATGGTATCTATAATACTGAGGAATATGAAAAGTCACAAGCCTACAAAAAAGAAAATTATAAGTTTTCGCTTATTACCAGTACATTTTCAGTACTATTAACGTTACTATTCTTTATGTTTGATGGATTTGCATTTGTTGATGAAATTGCAAGAACTATTACTAATAATACCATTTTAACAACACTTATTTTCTTTGGAATTATTTTATTTGCAAGTGATTTTCTAACACTGCCTTTTTCGTACTATAAAACATTTGTTATTGAAGAAAAATTTGGATTTAATAAATCTACTTTAAAAACATTTATTTTCGATAAAATAAAAGGATGGTTACTATTATTGGTTATTGGAGGTGGAATTCTAGCATTATTAACTTGGTTCTACCAATTAACAACCACTAATTTTTGGCTATATGCCTGGGGTTTAATTGCTATATTTACAATATTTATGAATCTATTCTATTCAAAATTAATTGTTCCTATTTTTAATAAACAAACAAGTTTAGAAGACGGTGAATTAAAAACTGCCATCGATAATTTTGGAAAAAAAGTAGGGTTTAAATTGGATAATATTTTTATAATAGACGGATCCAAACGCTCTACAAAAGCAAATGCCTATTTTTCAGGATTCGGTTCTCAAAAAAGAGTAACTTTATACGATACTCTAATCAATGACCTAGAAACTGATGAAATTGTTGCTGTTCTGGCTCACGAAATTGGTCATTATACAAAAAAGCATATTATTTATAATTTAATACTGTCGTTGATTTTAACCGGATTTACGTTCTATATTTTATCACTTTTTGTTGGTAATCTGCTACTTTCACAAGCTTTAGGCGTTGAAAGTACGAGTTTTCATATTGGTTTAATAGCATTCGGTATTTTATACAGTCCTATTTCAGAAATTACAGGTTTGTTAATGAATATTATTTCAAGAAAGTTTGAATATGAGGCAGATGATTATGCAAAAAAAAATTACAACGCAACAGCCTTAATCTCATCATTAAAAAAATTATCAAAAAATAGTTTAAGCAATTTAACACCTAGTAATTTGTATGTTAAATTTCACTACTCACACCCTACTTTATTAGAACGAATATTAAACTTAAAAAAATAAACTTTATACATTGTTGCGTAATTAAAAAATACTATTTTTAAGCGATGACATACGACTTAAGCCAAGAAGACGAAAATAAGGAAATAGCAAAACGATATAAAGATTTGCTTAAAGGTGCGTACCAAACTTTTACTGATACCGATAAAAAGGAAATTAGAAAAGCGTTTGATATTGCATTAGAGGCACATAGCGCGCAAAGAAGAAAAACAGGAGAGCCTTATATTTTTCATCCAATTGCAGTAGCAAAAATTGTAGCCTACGAAATTGGTTTAGATACAACTTCTATTGTTGCAGCGCTATTACATGACGTTGTTGAAGATACGGATTATACATTAGAAGATATTGAGCGTTTATTTGGAGAAAATGTTGCTAGAATCGTTAATGGCTTAACGAAAATATCTCATTTAAAAAAGGATCAAGATGCTTCTGTTCAAGCTGAGAACTTTAGAAAAATGTTACTAACATTAAATGATGATGTTCGAGTTATTTTAATAAAAATTGCAGACCGCTTGCATAATATGCAAACTATGGATGCAATGCCACACGATAAACAAATAAAAATATCGTCTGAGACATTATACATTTACGCACCATTAGCACATAGACTTGGCCTTTACAATATTAAATCTGAACTCGAGAATTTAGGATTAAAATATACAGAACCCGATGTTTATATAGACATTGCAAATAAGGTAACACAAAGTAAGGAAGAACAAAAAATTTACATAGATACCTTTTCTAATATTATAAAAGAATCTTTAGATGATGAGGGTTTTGATTACACAATTAAAGGACGTAGAAAATCTATTTATTCCATCAGAAAAAAGATGCTATCACAAGGGGTAACATATGATGAGATTTACGATAAATTTGCAATAAGAATAATTTATAAATCTACCGTAAAACAAGAAAAATTTGATGCGTGGAAGATATACTCTATTGTAACAGACCACTTTAGACCAAACCCAAGTAGATTAAGAGATTGGATTAGTCAACCTAAATCCACAGGGTATGAATCGTTACATATTACTGTAATGGGACCAAAAGGAAAATGGGTTGAAGTTCAAATTCGTTCAGAAAGAATGGATGAAATAGCTGAAAAAGGGTATGCAGCACATTATAAGTATAAAAACCAAAGCGAAAGAGAAACTGGTTTAGATGATTGGTTAAATAAAATTAAAGAATCTTTAGAAAATCCTGATGGCAACGCGATTGATTTTGTTGAAGATTTTAAATTGAATTTATATGCAAAAGAAATATTTATTTTTACTCCAAATGGCGATTTAAAAGCCCTTCCAAAACGTGCAACTGCACTTGATTTTGCTTTTTCAATTCACACACAAGTTGGTATGAATTGTAGAGGTGCAAAAATTAATGGAAAACTTAAACCTATTAGTCAAGAATTGTTTAGCGGTGATCAAGTAGAAATTATTACGGCTAAAAATCAAAAACCTAATATTGGTTGGTTAGATTTTGTTGTAACTGCAAGAGCTAGAACCAGAATAAAAAATGCTCTAAAAGAAGATCAAAAGAAAATAGCTGAAGAAGGTAAAGAAATCTTAACAAGAAAACTTAAACATTTAAAAATTACTTTAAACGAAAAAGTAGTAAATGAATTAGTTGTATATTTTAAACTAAAAACCAGTTTAGATTTATTTTATAGAATGGGAAATGGTTCTATAGAAAATTCTCAACTAAAAGATTTTATTTCAAAACGAAACAATGCTTTTGTTAGTTTCTTTAAAAATAGAATGAGAAGAAGCCCAAGCAAACAAGAGAATATTGATAAAGATGAAGTAATTGCAAATTACGATTCTTTGGTTTTTGGAGCTGAGGAGGAACGTTTAGAATATAAAATGTCTCAATGCTGTAATCCAATACCAGGAGATAAAGTATTTGGTTTTATTACTATTAATGATGGTATAAAAGTTCATAAAAAAGATTGTCCAAATGCCATAAGTCTGCAAGCAAATTATGCCTATAGAATACTAAGTGCTAAGTGGATAGACTCTACAAATCAAGAATTTAAAGCAATTTTAAAACTGCATGGTGTAGATCATGTTGGAATGGTAAATGAGATTACTGAGGTTATTTCAAGAAATATGACTGTGAACATTCACAATTTAAATATTTCAGGAAACGATGGTATTTTTGAAGGTAGCATAACTGTAAGTGTAAAAAATAAATCTCAGCTTCAAAAATTAAGCGATAGTATTAAAAAAATCGAAGGAATAGATAAGGTAGATAGAATTTATAAACATTAATTTATTCACAATTCAACGTTAATAAATATAAAAAATACAAGTATTTATTTTCAAAAAATAGACTTAACTTTGATTTTTAATTTTTTTTATTAAAATAGCGAACTTATGAGTGTTGAAAATCAGAAAATTGTAAAAAGCGTTTTTATTAAATTTCTAGAAACAAATCTTCATAGAAAAACTCCAGAGCGTTTTGCAATTCTTCAAGAAATCTATGATTTAAATGATCATTTTGATGTGGAATCTTTATACATTCAAATGAAAAATAAAAATTATAGAGTCAGCAGAGCAACACTTTATAATACCATAGAGTTACTTCTAGAATGTGGTTTGGTTAGAAAACACCAATTTGGACAAAATCAAGCCCATTACGAAAAATGCTATTTTGATAAACAACACGATCATCTTATTCTAACAGATTCTGGTGAAGTTATTGAATTTTGTGACCCACGAGTTCAAATAATTAAAAAAACAATTGAAGATACTTTTAATGTAGAAATTCACAATCATTCACTCTATTTCTACGGAACTAAAAAACAAAAGAAATAACTAACACTAACATATTATTAAGTAACACAACATGGCTGTAAATTTATTATTAGGACTACAATGGGGAGACGAAGGTAAAGGAAAAATTGTAGACGTACTTACCTCAAATTATGATATAATTGCTCGTTTTCAGGGTGGACCAAACGCTGGGCATACACTAATTTTTGATGGACGCAAACATGTGTTACATACAATTCCTTCTGGCATTTTTCATAAAAACGCGGTTAATGTAGTTGGTAATGGTGTTGTAATAGATCCTGTTATTTTTAAGAAAGAATTAGATAATTTATCACAATTCAACTTAGATTTTAAAACGAAATTATTAATTTCTAGAAAAGCACATTTAATTTTACCAACACATCGTTTATTAGATGCTGCAAGTGAAGCATCAAAAGGAAAAGCTAAAATTGGCTCTACTTTAAAAGGAATAGGTCCAACTTATATGGATAAAACTGGTAGAAATGGTATGCGTGTTGGGGATTTGGAATTAGCAGATTGGAAAGATAAATACGCAGCTTTAACAGAAAAGCACATTAGAATGATCGACTTTTTTAATGTTGACATTCAATATAATTTAAAAGAATTAGAAGCTGAATTTTTCAACGCAATAATAGCTTTAAAAGAACTTACTTTTATAGATAGCGAAGAATACTTAAATAGCGCCATGAGAAATGGTAAAACAATATTAGCAGAAGGAGCTCAAGGTTCTTTATTAGATGTTGATTTTGGAACGTACCCGTTTGTAACTTCATCTACTACTACTGCTGCTGGTGCTTGTACTGGTTTAGGTGTAGCGCCAAATAAAATTGGCGATGTTTTTGGAATTTTTAAAGCTTATACAACTCGTGTTGGTTCGGGTCCATTTCCCACCGAATTATTTGATGAAGATGGGGAAACAATGTCAAGGGTTGGACACGAATTTGGTGCAACTACAGGCCGTCCGCGTAGATGTGGATGGTTAGATTTAATCGCTCTAAAATATGCTGTTGAAATTAATGGTGTAACACAATTAATGATGATGAAAGGTGATGTGCTTTCGGGATTTAAAACATTAAAAGCATGTACTTCATACAATTATAAAGGTACAGAAGTACACCACTTACCATATAATATTGAAGCACATAATGTAACTCCAAATTATACAGAGTTTAAAGGTTGGAAAGAAGATTTAACTTCAATGACAAGTGAAGATACACTTCCTAAAGAATTAAAAGAGTATATTTTATATATTGAAAATTTTGTTGGAGTTCCTGTAAAGATTGTTTCTGTAGGACCTGATAGAAAACAGACTATAATTAGATAAGATAAAAAGACTGTCTAGAAAGTATAATTTACTTCAACCTAAACTTGATTCAGAATCTTGTAATTATTAAGATTTCGAAATTCAAATTCAAGTAAAGAATGAATGTTTTTAATATTTTTTAGACAGCTTTTTTTTAACATACTATTTTAAGTTACCTACTACTTTTTAGTTAGTTTTGTATTTAAATTTATAACACTTGAAAAATATATTATTCATATTAATTTTACTTTTTAGTATTCAAGGATTTACACAATCTAAAAAAATTAAAATTTTAAAAGCCGACAATACAATGGTTGATCCTAACTACCCCGGAGCAACCATATCTTTAGGAAATGTTTTTGTTGAGCATGAAGGTGCTACTTTACGCTGCGATAAAGCCTACATCTATTCAGAAAAAGACTTAATAAAAGCTATGGGTAATGTTATTATCAATCAAGGTGATACCATTATTCAATATAGTAAATATGTAGATTATGATGCCAAAAAAAAGCTAGCAACTTCTTGGGGTGATGTTGTTTTAAAGGATGAATTAATGATTCTTAAAACAGATACCCTTTATTTCGATAGAGAAAATCAGCATTTATTTTATAAAAGTGGAGGAACAATAAAAGATACTACAAACCTACTTAAAAGTAGAATTGGAAATTATTATTTGCAAACTAATAAATTTCAAGCCTTTAATAAAGTAGATGTTACCAATAAAGACAGTAAATTAATTTCAGACCATTTAGATTATTACACAAGTACTGGAATAGCAGAATTATTTGGACCTTCAACAATTACTAGCGAAGAAAATTCTATTTATACAGAAAAAGGACATCACAATACAAAAACTAACATATCTCATTTTTTAAAGAAATCGAAAATTTATTATGGTGATAGAACCATTTCAGGTGATAGTTTATATTACAATAAAAATATTGAATTTGCATCAGCTACTGGTAATATTAAAGTATTAGATACTATAAATGAAACTATCATAAAAGGTGGTTATGCTGAGTATTTTAAACTTTTAGATTCTGTATTTATTACAGACAAAGCGGTTGCCATTTCAGTAATGGAAAAAGATTCTATGTATATTCATGGAGATAAGTTAATGGTTACTGGTAAAACTGATGAAAGATTGATTAAAGCCTTTAATAGAGTTAAAATTTTTAAATCTGACTTACAAGGAAAATGTGATTCTCTTATTACTAATGAAAAAACTGGAATTACTAAAATGTTTACAAAACCTGTACTTTGGGCCGAAGGGAATCAAATAACAGGAGATACTATTCATTTTTTATCTAATATAAAAACAGAGCAATTAGATTCTTTAAAAATATTGAATAATGCATTAATGATTAAGAAAGATTCTGCAGGGTTCAGTCAACTTAAAGGTAAAAATATGTATGGGAAATTCAAAAATAATAACATAGAATCTTTAGATGCGATTGGAAATAGTGAAACCCTATTTTTTTTAAGAGATGAAAACGATACACTTTTTGGAATTGATAAAAAACAATCTAGCGATCATATTTTAATTCTTTTTGAAAACGACGATGTAAAAAGTATCGATTATTATAAAGCGATAACAGGTAAAACCTATCCTCCTTCTGATTTTGAAAAATTGAGAGAAGATGACAAATTTTTAAACGGATTTATTTGGAGAGAAGAAGAAAGGCCATTAACAAAAGATGACATTTTTATAAAGGATGAAATAGATTTAGAGGTTCCAGAAAAATCAACAAATAAAAAGGAAAAACCGACAGTAAAAGTTCCTTTAATAAAAGAGCGTCCAAAAGAAAAAATTATGAGCAGACAATAAATTATTTCTGAAAAATCAACAAAAAATAAAATTGAAAAAACATTTTTTTAAACATCAAGCACAAACAAGTCCGCATCCATTAGCTTTAGAAATATCACATGCAAATGGATCATATGTGTATGATTCTAATAAAACAGCATATTTAGATTTTATTGCTGGGGTTTCTGCAAATACATTGGGACATAATCATCCTAAAATATCACAAGCCATTAAAAATCAAGTTGATATTTATACGCATGTTATGGTTTATGGTGAATTCATTCAACAGCCACAAGTAGCACTTTGCAAATTATTAGCTGACAATTTACCAGATAATTTAGAAACTGTTTATTTAACTAATTCTGGAACAGAAGCCACGGAAGGTGCTTTAAAATTAGCAAAACGTTATACAGGAAGAAGTGAGATTATTGCTGCCAAAAACGGATACCATGGCAATACACAAGGTGCGATGAGTGTTTGTGGAGCAGAAGCACAAAATAGCGCATTTAGACCTTTAGTTCCTGGGATTAGATTTATTGAATTTAATAATAATATAGATTTAGATAAGATTACCACTAAAACTGCAGGCGTAATTTTAGAAACTATCCAAGGTGGTGCTGGTTTTATTGAACCTACGAATAACTATCTGCAAAAAGTACTAGCTAAATGTAACAAAGTTGGTGCATTGTTAATTTTAGACGAAATACAGTCTGGTATAGGTAGAACAGGAAAACTATTTGGCTTCGAAAATTATAAAATAACACCAGATATTATTATTGCCGGAAAAGGATTAGGAGGCGGAATGCCAATTGGAGCATTTATTTCTTCTTATGAAATAATGGATTGTTTAAAACAACATCCCAAACTTGGACATATAACTACATTTGGCGGACATCCGGTTATTGCTGCTGCTGCAAATGCAACTTTAAAAGAACTATTAAGTGCTAACCTAATTGAAGAAACACTTATTAAAGAAGCTTTAATTCGAAAATTATTAATACATCCGCTAATAACCGAAATTAGAGGAAAAGGATTAATGCTTGCTGCAATTGTTGAGACTAGTGAAATTGCTTCAAAAGTTATTTTAAAAAGTTTAGACAAAGGATTGCTACTTTTTTGGTTGTTATTTGAAGGAAAAGCAATTAGAATTACTCCTCCCCTTACTATTACTGAAGATGAAATTTACAAAGGTTGTAATATTATTATTGAATCTTTAAATGAAGTATTCACTGATTATTAATACGTTACATTAACTTTCCTTTAACAAAAAATCATCAAGTCACAATTTATTCGTTAAATATTTGTTAATATAGTACTATGCAATACATAATAGCGTAACAAAACTAAATTAGAAGCGTCATTTAAGTGTAAGTAACTAATTAAAAACAAATATTATGAAAACTCTAAATTTAACATTAACAGAACAAAAAAAGAAAAGAGCAGTAATTATCAATTTTACGAACACAAAAAGAATCCAGTGGGATAGATTTAGAAGATATGGAATTCACGCCTAATTATTCATCCTAGTACTAAAAAAGATACGTATGAAAACTAAATAATAAACCTATAGAATTATGTTCTATAGGTTTTTTTCATGAAGAGCTTTTTTTGAATATCAGCAAAATCAATAAATATTTTTTTAATACCTCGAAACTACATTACTCTTAGGTATTCTAATCCTGGGCCATCACAAGCACTCCAAGTAGAAACTAATTTAATTCCGTCCTCAAAAACTATTAAGACTTCTTTTAAATCTCCTGTGCAATTACTTATAATATCTAAACTTTTATTAAAAGTTAATTCTATATACTTTTGATTATCATTGATTTTATAGGAATAAGTTCCTGATGCTTCAATTAAAATTTTATTAAATAAACGAGATTTACTAAAAGTACGTTCTTTAGTATTTAATACATACGATTCTTGCCACTCCATTTGGGCACCCGTGGTTTCTAATCCACTAAAACTTCCTGTCATTTTCACCAATTCATAATAATCTAAAAAACCTGTTGTTGTTGGTATTTCTTTATTCTTTGAACAAGAAACCAATAAACTCAAAACAAAAAGTATATAAATTATTTTTTTCATTTTAAAATTTTAAAAAGGGTCTACAAAACCTTGGAGACTTTCTAAAAAGCACAAAATTTCTAACTTTTTTAAATAGCTGCTGAATCTAAATATTTAAGTTAGGGTATTAATTTACTTCAAAGTTAGCCTCTTAAGATTTTATAATTTTTAATTAAATTGTAAGTTTAATTTATTAACCTACTACCTATACGCAGTGAATTAATAAAACGCTTCACTTATCATTATTTATTTTTAGATATACTAAAATTATATCTTAAATGAACACCACCACTATTAAAATCTATTTGTTGTTTTGTAAGAGGTTTTAACGAATATTTAAAATAAGGCGCAATTATAATAGCTTGACGCTGTTTATTAATTGGTAATTTAACACCTAATGATAAATTGAAATAATTTGCAAAATTAAATGTACTTGATTTTGACGGAGTAATTATTTTAGAATTTGTTTGAACAAGTTCATACTTTACAATATTATTTCCTAAATAATCTTGAGAACTTGTTTCTGTTCTTCCATTTATTAAATAATTGGATTCTATATTTTCTTTAATATAAGATGTAGAAGTAACACCTGCAGCAATAAAGAAGTCTTTTTTCGCTACCGAAAAATTATATTTTATGTTTAATGGGATTTCTATACCTTTTATAACTGCCTCTTCATCAATCAATTGACTATTACTTCTAGCACTAATACCATCTGAGTAAAGTGTTGAAGATTGATTTAAATTTAATTTTTGATCTGCATAAAAGACTCCTGTATTTATATCAAATTTATTGGAGATTGGAATTTCAACGGTTAAACCACCAGCAAAACCAACATTTGAACTTCCATTATCTTGATTGTAATCAAAAATTGGAGATACTTCTAAACCAAATTTTAAAGGTTTTTTTAAATCTTGTTTAATAGTTTCTTTCTCCTCTTCAAGGACCGCAAGTATATCTTTTTTAATTGCTAAGGAATCCTTTTTTATTTGTTCAATAATAGTCTTTTTGGCTAAATTTTCAGAATTAATAATACTATCTAAATCTAGATTATTAATAACATTCGATTTATCAACAACATCAGCTAAAACCTTGTTATTTAATATATTAACTGACAATCTAACCAAACTATCTGTTTCAATAATAATTAGTTGATTTTTTTCTTTAGGATTAATAGTTTTAATATTATTTACAATATTACTTTCTACTTTAATAGTGTTATTATATTTTTTATAAGTAGAATTGTATTTTTTTATAGAAGTAATTGAGTCAATTTTACTGAGTTTTGTATTATTATTAATACTATCAACATCAATGGATGTTATAAATATATCATTGTTTGTTTTTAGTGAGTCTACTCTTAAAGAATCGTTTTTAGTATCTAAAATAATTTGAGGATTTTTATAAGTATTTTCATTATCATTCTCATTAATGAAATACTTAAAAATACCGCCAGTTAACATAGAAATTAAAAGAAAAGCTGCAATTTGCCAATAAAAAAACACACGTTTTTTCTCTTTTTTCATTTTAGACTGCAACAAATTCCAATGTGCAGGGTTGTATGGGACTTCATTCTTATTTGAAACCTCTTTAATCTTTTCGCTTAATTTTTTGTCAAAATTATCTTTCATAAATTTTAAAAGTTTTTGCCAATTAAAATTCTTAATTTCTTTTTTGCTCTAGTTAAAAACACCCTAGATGTACTTTCTCCAATTGTCAATTTTTCTGAAATTTCTTTATGGTTAAATCCTTGAATTTCATATAAATTAAACACAATTCTATGCATTTCTGGTAATTGATCTAACAATTTTAAAATATCTTTAATAGTTAAATCATCAATTACACTGTTATCTGTATAAATATCCTCCTCGTTTTCAATTTCTAAGTGATAATAATGCTTTACATTTTTACGATAGTTATCTATTGCTGTATTTATTAAAATTCTTCGTAGCCAATTTTTAAATGGTATGTTATTATTGTATCCTTTTTTTTTAATTGAAGAAAAAACTTTTAAAAAACTATCATTTAAAATACTCACTGCATCATCATTAGAATAGGTATACAATCTGCAAATACTTAACGCATAGCCGTAAAAATGCTTGTATAGCAATTCTTGATGCAATACATTACCATTTTTACATTCGGTTAAAATATTTTCCAGATATGTTTTTGTATCTATTTCTTTTTTCAAATTGAACCAACTTAACTAACTATTTATATTAAATTTTAGCTATGCAATTAGTTACTACTTTCAACAGTTACATCAGCTGTTGAAGTTGAATTATAGCTGGTAAAAATATTATATGCACAACTATCTTTATAAGCATTATCTCCAATTAATTCTTCTAAGTTAATTGAAAGTGTTTCTGTAATTAATGCTTCACAATCATCATTTTTGGCATCATGTATAATAAATAAATTCAAATAGCATGGGGGATCTGTATAAACTATTCCATCCCAAATAACTTCAAAGGAATGCTGCTTACAGCCACCACTGTAAGAAATACTTACTTCTAAAATATCATTTATTCTTTTTGCACTATTAATTTTAAACGAATCTCCAGTATTTATACGATTTAAACGATTGGTATTAATGGTTTCGAAAACATCAGAATTGATTCGAAGTAATACCTGAGAACCATAAGATGATGCCGTATAACTATCATTAAAGATAGGATTTGCGGCATCATCGGATGCCTTACTGCAAGATATTAAAGTTAAAAAAATAATTACTTGATATAAAAAAAAGTGAATGTTTTGTTTCATATTAATTTAATTCAATTTTTATTTGAATAATTCCTGTAGGGAGCAATTCTTCATACTCATAATCTAAAACCTTAAATTCTTTCACCTCAAAATAGGTACAACAATCTGAGGATGCTTGATCCATGTCCAATATAAAAGACACCTTAATGTTAGTACTTAATTCTATAGTATATATTTTTGGGTCTAGCTCCCATCCTATTTCGCTTAAAGATAATATATACCGTTCTCTATGGAAAACTAATTTAAATTCAACTTCACTGCCTAATTCATCGTACACTCTTACTGCTTCCTCCGCAAAAGTTTCATTCAAAAATAAATTCTCTCCAGTTATTGCATCAACTATATCAAAATTAAATTGTGGTGGTGGCGTAAAACATTCCCCACAATCATCTTTTAAATTGCAGGAAATAGCTAAAAATAGAACTACAATTAGCTGTAAAATTCTTTTCATTTTTTTGTCTTTTAATGCTTTTTTAAAATATTTAACAAGGCTTACAGGCTTGCTTCAATTTCTATACGTGCTATACAAGCAAAACGCTACATTAAAATCTAATTATTTTAAAAGTAAGTCATCCAATAAATTTCTAACTTTATCGCTATTCCAATTAGCAGCTCCGGTTTTAGAAATTAAAATATTCCCATCTTTATCTATTAAATAACTTGCAGGAATACTATTGGTTTCTGTAAATTTTGCTGGAGGAGCACTTACAGAATTGTAACTTGGTAGGTTGTAGTTATTTTTTAAGTAAAATTTTTCTACCGTTTCCCAATTTTCATTGGTTACAAATACAAATGCAATTTTATCTTTATAATCGTTATACAAGTCTTGTATCATTGGCATTTCAGCCCTGCAAGGCGGACACCATGTTGCCCAAAAGTTTACAAAAACAACTTTATTTTTTAATTCATTAAAATTTATGCTCTCTGTATTTAATCCATTTAACTGCCAGTTATAGGTATTAATATTTTCAATACTTTTAGTTTCAATTGAAGGCGAAAACGCTATTTGACGCATAAACCATTCACGTGAAGGTGGGTATAATAATAAAGCTAGTACTAAAACAAAAATTATATTCGATATAGACTTTTTATTTAATTTAAATTTCATGAGTTTATATTATTTTTTTATTTCATAACCTTAATTTAAATATAAAAAAAAGAGGCTAAATAAAAGTGTAATATTGTTCTTATTAACAATCTTAAACTTTTAAAAAACCTCTTTTAAAATATCTTTTTTATTGATTTCCTAAAATAATAGGCATTCCGTCTTTTCCACTTCCAATAATAACAACTTTGCTATTAGGAGAACTTGACAACTGTAAAGTTGCTTCAATTCCTTTATCACGCAGAATTTGATCGTTTAACGAAGCGCTTAAAATACGGTTTGCATCTGCTTTACCTTGTGCTTCAATACGCACTTTCTCAGCTTCTTTAGATGCAGTAACTAATCTAAATTCATATTCTAAAGATTCTTGCTCTTGCTTTAATTTACGTTCAATTGCATCTTTAATTGTTGGTGGTAAAGTTACATCACGAACTAAAACTTCATTCAATTGGATAAATTGATTATCTAAAATCACTTTAGTTTCTTCATAAATTTCATTCTGAATAACATCTCTTTTACTTGAGTATAATTGTTCTGGAGTATAACGCCCAACTACACTTCTAGCTGCTGAACGCAATGCTGGTTTAATAATACGCTCTAAATAATTTTCTCCAATTTGTTGGTGCAATTTTCCTAAATCCTCTGCTTTTGGTAAATACCAAGTAGATGTTTCTAACAAAATATCTAAACCGTTAGACGAAAGTACTTTCATTTTTTCGTAAAGTTCTTGTTGACGTACTTCATAAACGTAAACCTCATTCCAAGGCGCTACTACATGAAAACCTTCTCCCAATGGTGGTTGATCTGTAACTACACCTCCATCAAAACGTTTCCACAAAACTCCGGCTTCCCCAGAATCTAAAGTTACTGTTGATTTCGATAAAAATATAATTAGTACAATACCTAAAAGGATAAGAGGCATTAAAGTTTTTGGTAATTGTAATTGTCCGTTGCTCATTTTTATAAATTTTAAGTTTAAATTGATTAACAAAAATACGAAACAGATTTTAGATAAATTCTGTTTTAAGTTTTATTTAACAACTATCTCTTATTTAACCATCTTCCAAAGGAATAAAAGCGCCTTTTATTAAAATTTGCTTTTCTGACAATAAATTATCAGTGTTTATAATCTCAACCCAATTTTCATTTTTTGAGCCAGTTTTTACAACTACTTTTTCAAAATTATAAATATCTTCTGTTGTTGAATTTAAAACCATTACAAAATAATTACCATCTTCTTCTAATACTGCACTTAATGGTAAGGCCATTTTTTCTTTTGATCCCATAATAATTTTAGCTTCTACAAACATTCCAACTAAAAATGGCTCAGATTCAGTTTCTAAATGCCCGTGAACTCTAACAGTCCTGTTTATTTCATCTATAGATGTGCCAATTAAATGTACATCTGCATTGTATATTTTTTCAGAATTTTCAGGAATTTGAAATTTAATTAATTGTCCTTTTTTAACTTTTAAAACATCTTTTTCAAAAACCACCAACTCTAAATGTTTATGATCGCTATTTATTACTTCTAAAATAACATCTGAAGCATTCATAAATTTACCCATACTTGCGTTTACTTGGGTCACGCTTCCTTCAATTGGTGCATAAATTGGAATCACGGAAGTAAATTTTCCTGCTTTTACATTTGAAATATTGATATTCATCAATTTTAACTTTTGCTCTAAAGAATTAACTCGAGCCACAGCACTTTTATAATCACTCTCCGCTTTTAAATAGTTTTTTTGTGAAGTAATTTGCTCATCAAACAAGATTTTCTGACGTTCGTATTCATTTTTTAAGTACTTCAACTTCTCGAAAATTTCTAAATAATTTTGTTGAATTTCAATAAAATCTGCATTTTCAATAGTCAGTAATAACTGACCTTTTTTTACTTTATCCCCTATTAAAAGAGGCGAATTTTTAACAAAACCTGCCATAATAGCACTCACTTTAGCTTTGCTTGCTGGTGGAACATCAATAAATCCGTTAGTAACAATTCCTTCGGAAAAAATTTGCATTGCAATTGTTCCTAATTCCATATTGGAGTTTGTAAATTGTGCTTTAGAAATAGCAGTATAACTGATTTTTTCAACTGAATTATCCGTAGATATTTCTTCTTTTTGTGATGTTGTGCACGCACTCAAAATAAGCAGGCTCACAACAATTAATTTAGAATATATATGTAATTTTTTCATTTTCTATAGGTTTAAATAATTAATTTCTAAAGCAATTTGATTGTATAGATTTAAATTGGATAAATAATCTAGTGTTATTTGATTTGAAGTTTCAATGCTTTGAATGTATTGAAAAAAATCTATTTCGCCATTTTTATAACTTGAAGTTGCAGTTTTTAAAATTTCTTTTGCAACCTTATTTCCACTTTCACTAAAATAAGTTAATTGTGATTCGCTTTTTTTAAGTTCATCAAGTAACATTTTATATTTAGAATGTAACTTAAACTTTAAGTCAGAAGCTTGCTCGTCTGCAATATCCTGTGCTATTTTTGAACTGGCAATCTTAGCCGATTTTCCAAAGAAAAATAATGGAATTGCTACACCAGCCTGAAAACTATTTACTGAAGTATTGGCCTTTACATCTTTACTATTAAAGTAATTAAATTGTAAATCTGGCAATAATTCTTGAACTGTAATCCCTTTTCTAACTTCAAATAACTTGCTGTTTTCCAACATAAATTCAGTTAATAAATGTTGCTCTAAATCAGGTTTAAGAATTTTGATTTTTGTCAATTGAGCTTCGGATATTTTAATAGCTTCTTTATTTTGAAGCAATCCGTTTAACAACGTATAAGCAATTGAAATATCATTATTCACCTGACTTAAAAGTGCTGCATATTGTTTATATTTAGATTGCGCCGTAATCATCTCTAAATAATTGGATTCGCCCAATTCAAATTTTCTTTTTGCAGCATTAGAAAAACTATAATACAAACTATCTACATACTTAATGTGTGACAATTTTTTATTTAAATACACCAGTTTATAAAACGATTTTGTAACTTCTTTCGTTAAGTTAATTTTTGCCATTTCATATGATAACTCTGCTAAATTTGATGTGATTCTATGTGCTTTTTTTCTTGCAAAATATATGGTTGGAAACTCAATAGTTTGATCAATTCCATAGGTTTCAAAGGGTTTCCCATCGATACCTAAATTGGTTTTATCGTTTGTATAATATAACTTAGTTTTATCTATTTCAAAGGCACTACCTATAAGCTTGTTACTTCTAGTAGCTTCTAAACTTTTAATAGTTAATTCCTTATTATTTTCAATAGCTATTGCTATTAATTCCTCTAATGAAACTGTTTTTTCTTGTGAAAACCCAAAAAATGGAATCAGCATAAACAATATAATTACTACCGTTGGTGCAACTTTTCTTTTCTTCATTTTAAACTCTTTAGTATCAAAAATTGAATATAATACAGGTAAAACAACCATTGTTAAAACAGTGGCCGTTATTAAACCTCCAATTACAACTGTTGCCAATGGACGTTGAACTTCAGCACCTGCGTTGGTTGAAACAGCCATTGGTAAAAAACCTAAAGCCGCTGCTGCAGCTGTTAAAATTACAGGTCTTAAACGTTCTTTTGTTCCTTTTAAAATTCGCTCATTAACATCATCAAAACCTTGCTCTTTTAACGATTTTAAATGTTCAATTAGTACAATACCATTAAGTACCGCTATACCAAATAAAGCAATAAATCCAACACCTGCAGAAATACTAAAAGGCAAACCTCTTAACCATAAAAATAATACGCCTCCAACTGCAGATAAAGGAATTGCTGAAAATATCATTAGTGCTTCTTTTATGGAATTAAATGCAAAATGAAGCATAATAAATATTAAAAATAAAGCAATAGGAACTGCAATTTTTAAACGGGCTTTAGCACTATTTAAATTTTCAAATTGACCGCCATAAGAAATCGTGTAACCTACAGGTAATTTAACTTGTGTTTCAATAATGTCTCTAACATCTTTTACCACTGACTCCATATCTCGATTACGAACATTAATACCTATTACAATGCGCCTTTTAGTATCATCTCTTGAGATTTTTGCGGGTCCTTTTGTATATTCAATAGTAGCAACTTCATGTAATGGAATTTTTGTTCCTGTTGGCGTATCAACATACAAGTTTTTAAGGTTATCTATATTTTTTCTAGATTCGGGATGCAAACGCACTACCATGTCAAATCTACGTTCACCTTCAAAAACACTTCCAACAGTATTTCCTGCAAATCCCATAGAAATAATTTCATTTAAAGACTGAATATTTAATCCATATCGTGCTACCTTTTTTCTGTTATAGGTGACCGTCATTTGCGGCAATCCATCAATTTTTTCAACAATAATATCCGATGCACCTTCTACATTTGCAATTTTACTTTTAATTTCATCAGCTTTATCAGCTAAAACCCTTAAATCTTCACCAAAAATTTTAACCGCTACATCTGCCCTAACACCAGTAATTAATTCGTTAAAACGCATTTCTATAGGTTGGGTAAATTCAAAATCTATTCCAGGAATTATGGCCAATTTTTCTTTAAATTTATCTGCTAATTCATCTTTTGAATCGGCTGAAACCCACTCACCTTTTGGTTTTAGTTTTATAATTACATCGCTTTCTTCCATAGACATTGGGTCCGTTGGAACTTCAGCTGCACCAATACGAGAAACGACTTGAGAAACTTCTGGGAAATTATCTAATAAGATTTGTTCAATTTGTGTCGTAATTTCTGCAGTTTTGGTTAAAGTAGTACCGGTTTTTAACACTGGTTGAATTACAAAATCTCCTTCATCTAAAGTTGGTATAAACTCTCCACCCATTCGGCTAAAAATAATTCCTGTTATAATTAAAAGAACTATAGAAAAGCTAATAACTAGATTCTTATGAAACAAAGACCATTTAATTACAGGTTCATACATTTTATAAAAAAACGTCATTAACCGTTTTGAAACGTTGTTTTTAGTAACCTTTTCTGGTTTTAAAAATATAGATGAAATTACTGGCACATAGGTAAAACATAAAAACATGGCGCCAATTAAAGCAAAACTAAAAGCCATTGCCATTGGTTTAAACATTTTACCTTCAACACCGCTTAATGACAAAATTGGGATAAATACTATTAAAATAATTAATTGTCCAAATATTGCAGAAGTCATCATTTTTGAACTACTACTGTAAGTAATTTCATCAATATTTTCTTGCCGTTCATTTTCTGAAAGCAACATTAATTCTTTTCTACTACTTGTTATTTTAAATGCTATAAATTCAACAATTATTACTGCTCCATCTATTATAATACCAAAATCTATAGCACCCAAACTCATTAAATTAGCATCTACTCCAAAAATGTACATCAGTGATAAAGTGAAAAGTAAGGATAATGGAATAACTGAAGCCACAACTAACCCAGAACGCATACTTCCCAACAATAAAATAACTACAAAAACGACAATGATTATCCCAATAATTAAGTTTTCTGCTATGGTAAAAGTTGTTTTACCAATTAATTCACTTCGCTCTAAAAATCCATTAATAAACACACCTTCGGGTAATGTTTTTTGAATCTCGGCAACGCGTTCTTTAACAGCTTCAATTACTTTGTTAGAGTCCCCATCTTTAAGCATCATTACTTGTCCAAGCACTTTCTCTCCTTCTCCATTTCCAGTAATTGCACCAAAACGGTTAGCAAACCCAAAATGTACTTCAGCAATATTCTTAATTAAAATTGGAACGCCATCTACATTTTTTACAACTACGTTTTCAATATCGCTTAAAGATTTTATCATTCCTTCTCCACGAACAAAATAACTTTCGTTGGCTTTTTCAATATAACCACCCCCAGCAACACTATTATTTTTTTCTAAGGCATCTAACACTTGTACATGTGTGATGTTCATAGATTTTAATTTTTCAGGATATAAGGCAACTTCATATTGCTTTAAAAATCCACCCCAAGTATTTACTTCTACTACACCCGGTATTCCAGATAATTGACGTTTTACTACCCAATCTTGAAGGGTTCTCAATTCCATAGGGGAATAGCGATCTTTAAATCCTGGTTTCGTATCTAAGGTGTATTGATAGATTTCGCCTAAACCTGTTGTAATTGGTCCCATTTCTGGAGTTCCAAAACCCTCAGGGATTTTTTCTGAAGCAGATTTAATTTTTTCAGCAATTAATTGCCGTGGTAAATACGTTCCCATGGCATCTTCAAATACAATGGTTACAACCGATAACCCAAATTTTGAAATAGATCTAATTTCTGTAACTCCTGGCAAATTTGCCATCTCTAATTCAACAGGATACGTAATAAATTGTTCTACATCTTGGGTAGATAAATTTTTTGAAGTTGTAATAACTTGCACCTGATTGTTTGTAATATCAGGAACGGCTCCAATAGGTATTTGTGTTAAAGAGAATATACCAAAACCCGCAATTGCAGCAGTTATTAAAAGTATGATAAGCTTATTATCAATACTTAGCTTAATAATTTTTTGTAACATAATTCAATTAATTAGTAATGTATAATATTGAAAACCATAAGACTGATTCTCAAATTTATTAATAATAAAATTTAACTATGTAACTTTTGTGGTGGCTGAAAGAAATTATCTATAAATAAGTTTGTGCTTGGTTCTTTGTATTTGAAATTATTAGTTTCTAAATTAATCTCATTAAAATTTACTGGGTAATTCTGTACGCATAAAATAAAAACCATTTGAAAATGAGACTCTAAATGTTGATGTTTAAAAGGAAGTTCATTATGTTCTTTGTGATCTTGTTCGTGATTATTTGACTCAGTTCCATAATGCATTGCAATAAATTCAGTAAAACTATCACCACTTTTTAAATGACAAGTAATATGTTCAACAAGTGTAGGTATCTTAGTAAAATCCTCTAAATCAAAGTTAAAACTTTGAAATAAGATAGTAAACGATAATATGATTGCTGAAATTCTTGTCATAACTTTAGAAGTACAATTTAAAAATAATACGTGTTGTAAAAGTTACATTAATAATAATTTTTTTTATGGTATTATTGATAAAATCTATAATTTAAATTCATAAAAGAATTAACCACCCTTAAATTTTTCCAAAATATTTGCGTAAGAACCATTCAATTGTAAGGCAAAGTAAAATAAAACCTAGTATCCATTTAAAGTTTATTAACGGGGTTTTAGTAATCTTTAATTTTTGAATACTTTTAAAACGCTCATCTAATTTTAAATCGGAAATTAATTTTTCAGAAGAATTGGCATCATAGACGTTTCCATTTGTTTTAGATGAAAGCATTTCTAATTTTTTATAATTAGAATTTGTAAATTGTTGTTCAACTTCAAAAGGAACTATTTTAAAACTTCCTGAAGCATTTGCATTTTGATTTTCAACTGTAACTGAATAGATATACTCTCCTGAAGGAATATTTGTTAATTCAACATTAAACTGGTTATTTAAAACAGCAAACGGAATTTTTTTTATAAAATTACTAGCTTTGTTTGTTATAGTAATCCATAATTTAGCTCTATTATCAAAATTGTAATTTTCATCTAAATAACTTGCTGAAATTTTAATTGTTTCATTTGCATAAAACAACGGATTTACGGTAACATTTAACCTATTATTTTTTAAATCTGAAGATAAGTATTGTATTAAATTTGAAATAAAACCATCAAATAGTTCAAAAGTTTTGTTTTCTGAAAAGCTATTCATTCTCCACCTCCAACTATTCTCACCAAATAAAACGGCTCCTTTTTGATTCCCTTTTTGAAAAGTAGCTAATAAAGGTTGTTCAGTTTCTATAGTTCCAATCTTTTGAAACAATAGTGTATTTACTGGAATTGAAAAATTAATCTCACCAAAATAATCCTCTAAAGGTGCAAAGCGAGAAAAGCCAATATTCGCACTAATAAAACTTGCATAATTTTGGTTAAATAATGGATGGTATTCCTCAGATTGCGAAAGTGTATTTCTTTTAAAATCAGTTTGATTGTTATTTAAAAAATCCCAATCGGTAGCGAGTCCAGAAATAACAAAATAATTTATTTTTTTTTCTGAAATAGTGTTAAAAACGGCCTTAAACAAATTATTTGGTTGATATAACATAACCATTTGATAATCTGATAAATTACCATTAAATTTTTCGACACTATTAATAGTCACAGAACGCTGTTTGTTACTTTCAATAGATTTTTTAAACATCCCTAAATCTGGATGAACTACCGAAGTCAAAATTAAAATTTTAGAAGCTTCTTCTATAACATTAATACTAAAATTCTTAGTATTATTTACAGTATTTTTTTCGTTTTCAAGTGTTTCAATTGTTGCAGTATAATAGTGCGTTCCTGGAGCAGTTGCAGATAAATAAAAGGAAACTTCTTGGACATTCTCAGTTGATGAAAAATCTATTTTTTTAGAATAAACCTTTGTGTTTTTATAAAAAACAGTTAGCTTTTTAGCAATTGATTTATCCCCAGTATAATTTATAAATAATTCTACTGGCAATTTATTATTTATATAAGTATATTTATTAATGTTTAGTTTACTTATTGCAATATCTTCAAAAACTGTTGTATCTCCTACTATATAAGAAAAAACAGGACTTTTGTAGTTTATAAACTCAACATCATTTCCAATTGTCTGATTTCCATCAGTTATTAAAACAACAGGATTATTTTCAGATTTATAAACATTAGAAAATTCTAAAAAAGGTTTAGATAGGTTGGTATTACTTTCATTAAAATTTAAAGAATCTAACGTGTATAAATTCGTTCCAAAAGCATAATAATTAATAGCGTATTTGTTATTTAATTCAGCATCATTTTTTAACTGTTGCACTAAATCTTTCACATTATCACTTTGTAAACTATGTTTTATGGATGCCGAATTATCCACTGCAATAAGTAAATTTGGTTTTACTATATTAATATTGTTTTTATTAATTGTTGGATTAATAATTAATAGTAAAAGCGCAAAAAATGTTAAAAATCGTAAAAAAGAAAGCCAATAATTTAATTGGCTTTTTTCTTTATTTTTAAAAATATATTGAAAAAAAGCTACAAATAGTGCCACAAAAACAGCTAAAACAATAAGTAAAATAGTGACTGTCTTCATTTAAAATAATTGCTTTTTTTCAGAATAAAATTTTATTATTTAAACTTAATTAGGTTAACATTCCACCATCAACACTTAATGTTTGTCCGGTAATATAAGAACTCATATCCGATGCTAAAAACACACAGGCATTTGCAATATCCTCTGGAGTACCACCTCTTTTTAACGGAATTGAATTTCTCCATTCTTTAACCGTATCTTCTGGTAAACTAGCTGTCATTTCAGTTTCAATAAAACCTGGGGCAATTACGTTACTTCTTATATTACGAGAACCCAATTCTAAAGCAATAGATTTTGAAAAACCTATAATACCTGCTTTAGAGGCTGCATAATTAGATTGACCAGCATTTCCTTTTAATCCAACTACAGAACTCATATTAATAATTGATCCTGCTCGTTGTTTCATCATTGGTCTAATAACCGCTTTTGTTAAATTGAAAACAGATTTTAAATTTACTTCAATTACTTTATCAAAATCATCTTCAGAAATACGCATTAACAAATTATCTTTTGTAATTCCTGCATTATTTATTAAAATGTCTATTGTTCCAAATTCTTTTAAAACTTCAGCAGCCAATTCTTGTGCTGCATCAAAATTTGCGGCATTTGACTGGTAACCTTTTGCATTTACTCCATAGTTTTTTAACTCATTTTCTAAGGCAATTGCTGCATCAACAGATGAGCTATATGTAAAAGCTACATTTGCTCCTTGTTTTGCAAATACTTCCGCAATTCCTTTTCCAATTCCTCTAGTAGCTCCAGTTATTAAAGCCGTTTTATTTTCTAAAAGTTTCATCTTTATTCTAATTTTAGTTTTCAAATTTTTAATAATTCAAATATACACATTTGTATAAAACAAAAGCCTCCAAAAAGGAAGCTTTTATAATTTAACTGTATAATTAAAAGGGGTTGATTTATTAAAATTATCTACTTACAGTACCTGTTGGAAAATTTAGGTTTTGACCTAAATCATAAGTAGTATGGTCTAGAGCATTTGCCGGAATATCTCCTACTAAAGGTTTTAATAAAAATGGATTTGGACTATTATCTGGATCCGGTTCTATAGATATTACTGCTTTTCCGCCAGCTAAATCAATAGGAAATGTGAATCCTGAGGGTGCATTTACTAAAAAATCTTCTCCTGGAAAAGGTGGCCCTCCCATTGTACCACTAAATCCATCAAATTCATCTACAGTTGTTAAAGATGTGAATTTCCCTGTTGATATCGGGCCTCCTGAAACAGCCCATCCTTCATATTTCCAACCTGCTGGTAATGTTGGTAAAGATAAACCAACCGATGGTGAACCAGACGATAGATCTAGAAACCAAATTCCACTATTTTCATTATTCATTGCTCCATCAGTTGGTGTTGCCAGGATATATGATCCACTTGAATTAGCAAAATTATTTCCTAATGCTGCTCCATGTCCAATAGTTAATTGTCCAGAATTACCACTAAAATCACCTGCTAAAATGTGAACAGCGCTCGGCGAAGGGTCGTCACCAACAGCTGGCTCTATAGTTAAAATAAATGTTGTTGCACTATTTACATCTGCAATGTCTAATGTAAATGAGGTTTGAGATAATACGCCATTTTCATCAACTGTAAATCTTCCAGTTGTTTTAGGGCTTCCATCTACCATAATCCATCCTTCATAAACAAAATCGGATCCTAGATTCTCTAACCCAGAGATGTTTAATGTTAAGTCTTTTGTTGTTGGGTCCTCATCGTCTGAACAAAATGTTAAAGAAAATGCGACAATTACTAATGCTAATAATTTAAAGATTTTTGTCATAATATATTTTTTAGGTTTCTATATGACAAAGGTATTGTGCTGAATAATTGTAAAGTGTTAGCTAGCTAACACTATGCAGTTTTTTTTAATAAAAGTATTGTTTTTCTGTTAAAATCAATGATTCCTTCATGTTTTAACTCATTTAAAAGTAAATTTAAAGTAGGTCTCGAAGTGCCAATTAAATTTGAAATGTCTTTTTGAGTGTATGGATGCTCAATTTTCATTCCTCCTGTTTCTTCACAATTAACACCATAATCTTCACATAGGTCATCTAAGAAGTCTAACAGTCTGGTTTTAGAATCTTTAAAAAGTAAAATTTGTAATCGGCGTTCTAATTTTTGTATCCTAAAGCTTATAAATTTATAAATCTTTAAAGTAAACGTTTGATTATCACGCATTAAATCATGAAGTGTTTTAACTCCTATTGGGCAAATTGATGTAGCGTTATCTATAGATTGCGCAAATTCATTTCGCTTTTCTTCACCTAAAATTGCTTTTTCACCAAATAGCTCTCCCTTGCATAATATAGCTTTAACTACTTCACTTCCATCTTCGTTATAGTACCCTAATTTAACTTTTCCTTTTTCAATTAAAAAAACTTTGGTTGAAGCGTCTTCTTCAAAATAAATATAATCACTTTTTGAATAACTTGTAAAATTATGGCAGTCTTTATAGGCTGCAAATTTATGCGGACATAAAATTTTAAATAAATTAACATTCTCCAAATACCAAAGCTTACTCATAATACAAATTTTATTTAACTGTCGGTATCTTTAAATTAAACTTACAAAAAAACCCCTTATAATTAAACAAGGGGTTTTAATATTAATAAATATGATTACTTACTCGTTATGTAAATTTCTCTAAATTCTTTAGTTACAACAAATGTAACATTTCCATTAATTTTAGAAATATCTATTTTTTCATTATCAACCTCTATACTTGTAATTTTAAATGGTAACCCATGAATATTAATTTTAAAAGTATCGTAACTAGTAATATATTTCCCAGATTTAAATTGCTGAAGTGTTAAGGAATGCTTTTTACCAACTTGGTTGAAATTTCTTAAACTGTACCTTCCTTTTTTATAATCATAACCATCGTGTGCATCTTCGTAGACTTCAGAAGTTTCTTTACCTTCTTTGTAATATACGTCCAATTCTAGTTGCTCTATCACTTTTTCTCCAACATATTGTTGAATCGGATATTTAGGAATAATGGCTCCTTCTTTTACAAAAATTGGCATACTATCAATATCAGCGTCTACCCACAACTCTTCACCTCCAATAACTATACTGTTATCCCAAAAGTTATACCATCTACCTTTTGGAAAATACATACGTCTACCTTTTGAATTTGCTTCAATAATTGGGCATACTAATATCTTTTCACCAAAAATAAATTCATCATTTCTATAATGTGTATGTGTATCTTTTTGATCAAATAACACTAATGATTTTAAAATTGGAGTTCCTTCGTTTGAATATTTCCAAAAGGTTGTATATAAATAAGGTAATAATTGATATCTAATTTCTATAAATTTTCGAACTATATCCGTTATTGTTGCACCAAACGTCCAAGGCTCTTGATCTCCATGATCTCCAGAAGAATGCACTCTACAAAATGGGTGAAATACACCTAACTGAATCCAACGTGCAAATAATTCACCTGTTGGTTGTTCTGCAAAACCACCAATATCTGAACCTACAAATGAGAATCCAGACATGCACATACGCTGTGCTTGTTGGTTTGCAATAGATAAATGGTCCCAAGTTGCAACATTATCTCCAGTCCAAGTGGACGAATAGCGTTGTGTGCCAGAATAAGCGGCTCTTGTAATAACAAACGGGCGTTTAGGATAACTAAATTTCTTTAAACCGTGGTATGTTGCACGTGCCATTTGCATTCCATAAACGTTATGTGCTTTTCTATGACTACATTGATTTCCATCGTAATCATGACGCACATCATCTGGGAAAGATTTACCAGGAACATCCATAACAGCAGGTTCATTCATGTCATTCCAAACACCGTTTACACCAATATCTTCAATTAATTCTTTAAATAGATCTGACCACCACTCACGAACTTTTGGGTTTGTATAATCGGGAAAATAACATTCCCCAGGCCAAACTTTTCCTTTCATATATGGACCATCTGCACGTTTACAGAAATAATCATTTTCTAAACCTTCTTTAAAAACACTATATTCAGTATCAATTTTAATTCCGGGATCAATAATTGCGATTGTTTTAAATCCATCATCAGCAAGTTCTTTCACCATTCTCTTTGGGTCTGGAAAATATTCCTTATTCCAAGTAAAACATCTAAAGCCTTCCATATAATCAATATCTAAATACAAGGCATCACAAGGTATTTTTAACTCTCTAAATTTTGCCGCTAACTTTTTCACTTTAGATTCTGGATAATAACTCCATTTACATTGGTGATAACCTAAAGCCCATAAAGGCGGCATATGTTGTGGTCTACCAGTTAAATCTGTATAGTTTGAAACTACATCGGTCATTTCTGGGCCATAAATAAAGTAGTAGTTCATTTCACCTCCATCTGCCCAAAAACTGGTTACATTTCTTTTTTCTTTGCAAAAATCAAAAAAAGATCGGAATGTATTGTCAAAAAAGATTCCATATGACTTATTCTTGTGCAATGCTGTGTAAAACGGAATTGCTTTATAAATTGGATCAGTTCCTCTAACATAAGCATAAGAATCTGTCACCCAGTTTTGAAAACGTTTTCCTTTTAAATTATTTTCTACAGGTTTATCACCTAAACCATAAAAGTTTTCACCTTGTTGAGAAGCTAATGACATTTTTACAATATCACCACCAAATTGATAACTTTCTTCCCAATGAAAACCAATTTCATCTTCTAAAATTAACGATTTATCTTTGACATCAAAAATTGATTTTCTCATATCCATTTTGGAAATATGACAAATTAATTTAGAGGTTGTGATTATATATTTTTTATCGTCTTCCGTAATTTCTAAATGGTTATATCCTTTACTTGCGTACTTAGTGATTCCATAAGAAAAATCATTGTCAAATAAACCAGTTGTGCTATACCTAAAACGTAAAACACTATCTCTTTCAACAGTAAGTTGCAATACCGCATTGTTCTCACTTTTAAAATAGAGAATATTTACGTGTTTTTTATAAAAAATTATTTTTGAAGGATATAAATTCCCTTTATATTCTAATTCAGTACTTAAAATCATATATTTAAATTCATTTTTTAGCTGTGCAAACGTACTAATTTTTAAATATTTAGACGTGTTTTTTATTCAAAAAAAACACCATTAATTCTTAAATTAATTAAAAATTAATGGTGTAAATTATTTATTATTGAAATTGATACTATTTTAACTCAAAAATTGTAATTCCTAATGGCGACAACTTAATTTCAGCCGAATAAGGTTTGTTGTTCCAAACTACAGCTTTACTAGTTAACATTCTAAAGTTTCCAATACCACTACCTCCAAAGTCTTTATTATCACTATTAAAAACTTCTTTTAATTTTACTTTTGATGGAAGTCCAATTCTATATTTCTCTATAACATTTGGAGTAAAATTACATACAACTACTAAATTTTCAGCTTCTTTATTACCTTTTCTTATATAAGAAATAACCGAATTTTCAGTATCATCTAAACTAATCCATTCAAAACCATCATGACTAAAACCTTTTTCAAATAAAGCTGGTGAAGATCTATAAAACTTATTTAATTCCTTATAATAATTTTGTGCATCTCTATGTGATTTGTGTTCCAACAAATTCCAGTCTAAACTTTCCTGAAAATTCCATTCTTGCTGCTGACCAAATTCACTTCCCATAAACAATAATTTTGTTCCAGGATGTGTAAACATATAACCATACATTAATCTAAGGTTAGCAAAACGCTGCCATTCATCACCTGGCATTCTTCCTAAAATAGATTTTTTACCATATACAACTTCATCATGTGAAAGTGGTAACATAAAATTTTCTGTAAATGCATACGCTAAACTAAAAGTAATCTCATTTTGATGGTGCTTTCTATATATTGGATCTTTCCCAAAATATTCCAATGTATCATGCATCCAACCCATCATCCATTTCATTCCAAAACCTAAACCACCCATACTTGTTGGTTTAGAAACTTTTGGAAACGCTGTAGATTCTTCGGCTATAGTTTGTACATCTGGAAACGATTTATAAACTTCTTCATTTAATTCTTTTAAGAAGGAAACTACTGCTAAATTTTCATTCCCGCCATATATATTTGGCTCCCATTCACCATCTTCTCGCGAATAATCTAAAAATAACATAGAAGCAACTGCATCTACTCTTAAACCATCTACATGGTATTGTTCTAACCAAAATATGGCATTACTTATTAAAAAAGAACGCACTTCATTACGTTCATAATTAAATATTAAACTTTTCCAGTCTTGATGGTAACCTTTTCTTTTATCTGGATGTTCGTATAAGTTTGACCCATCAAAATAACCCAAACCATGCACATCTTCGGGAAAATGTGAAGGTACCCAGTCTAAAATTATTCCTATACCGTTTTCATGGAGTTTATCTACTAAATATTTAAATTCGTCTGGATATCCAAAACGAGAAGTTGGTGCAAAATATCCTGTTATTTGATATCCCCAAGAAGGATCGTATGGAAATTCCATAATAGGCATAAACTCTACATGTGTAAAATTCATTTCTTTTACATAATTCACTAAGTCTTCAGCAAGTTCAAAATAAGATAAGAATCGATCTTCTGTCACGTGTCTTTTCCAAGAACCTAAATGAACTTCATACACAGAATATGGTGCATCTAAAGCATTGTGTTCTTTTCTGGTTTTTAACCAACTTTTATCTTTCCATTGGTAATTGTCTTCCCAAACAATAGAAGCTGTTTTTGGAGGATGCTCACAACGTCTTGCATACGGATCTGCTTTTTCTGAAACATACCCATTATTATTTGAATGGATTTTATATTTATATGCCATTCCTTTTTCTGCCATAGGAATAAAGCCTTCCCAAATACCTGAAGAATCCCAGCGAACATTTAATTTATGTTCACCATCTTTCCAATGGTTAAAATCTCCAATTACAGAAACTTGACTTGCTGTTGGTGCCCAAACTGCAAAATAAGTTCCTTCTACCCCATTTAAAGTGGTAATATGTGAACCAAATTTTTCGTACAAACGATAATGTTTTCCTGCTTTAAAAAGTGAAATGTCAAAATCGGTAAATAAACTATATGATTTTACTTGTGTCATAAATTAATTTTTAATTAGGTTTGAAATTCCTTTTAATGGAATTACTGCCCAACTTGGGCGCGAATTTAATTCGTAGCCAAGTTCATAAATTGCTTTTTCCAATAAACAATATTCGAGCATAAAAATACGCTCTTGGCTATAGCCAATATTTAAATTAGCTTGTTCTATTGTGTTAATATAAGTTCCCAAAAATACACCAGTAAAATAACCGTATAATAATTCTGCGGCTTTAAAAAGCTCTTTTTCCGGTTGTTTAAACTTGTCTTTATTGTTGAAAATTGTTGCATAGATTGCATAGTGAAAAGAGCGAAAAAGTCCAGCAACATCTTTCATTGGTGGTTGTTTTACTTGTCTGTCTCTAATAGTGCTTTCTGGTTCTCCTTCAAAATCTAAAATGTAAAAATCGTCGTTTTGAACTAAAATTTGCCCTAAATGATAATCACCGTGCACCCTAATACGTTCTCCTTTTAATTTTGTCCAGTCAAATCTTAAAAATTTACTTCGTATTAAACTTTTTTTACTAAGTAAATCTTTTGCCATTTCTAAACTATTTTCATCTAGCTTATGCAAATTATTTTCAATACTATTTAATCTATTTTGAAATTGATAAATCATTCTATTTTTTAACCAAACAGCATAATCTCCATTGAAATGAGTTGGTGTAAAGGCTGTATCCTCAAACTCGGAGCCTAAATTTATATGCATTTCGGCAGTCCGTTTTGCCAAAACTTTAATTTTTAAAAATAAATTTAACCCTACCCAGTCAATAATTCTATGAGGAATATCGTGTATTTTTAAACTTTTATAAAGTTCTGGTTCTGGCAAATTATGAATATCAATATTTTTAATTTCAAGGGTTTCAAAAACTCTTTCAATTTCAACTAAAAAAACATCCCAAGCATCTCCGTCATTTGGCACCAATTCTTGCATTACGGCAATAGTTACCACTTCCTGTTCTTTATCTATAAAGTTTATGCTTCCCAAATAACGTGGTGTATTTTTAAAATCTTTCTTGTCAGTTAAAAACCTATTCATCTCATAGTCAGGGTTCTTATTTGCAAAAATTCTTCGGAAAAATTTTAAAACATACTTATCATTAAATACTAACGAAGTGTTACTTTGCTCCAACCCCATTAATTTAGATGATGAATAATCTATGTTAGAAAATAATTCACTTTTATGATATTGAACCTTAGTTCTGTCTATTAATTCTGCGTTAGAAATTCGCTCAAAAACAAGTTTTCTAAACGCTTCTAAGTTAACAGCATCAATAATAAAACCTTCTTGATTTTTTATACTTATAGGAAGAATTCTATCTTTTTTGGCAAAATTTTCATCTGAAACAAAAGCGATTGGAATAAAATAATGATGGTAAAAAGCCTCAACAAAATCTACTTCTAAAATTAAACCAAAATAAACTTCATTATGCTGTTGAATTCTAAAGTATTCGGCTAATTCTATGTATTTAATTTTACTAGACTTACCTCCGTACCAACGTTGTTTAATAATATAATTTTCAAGTACATCTGATAAAAACACTTTTAAAAAATCTTTATTATCCAACAACTCTTCCCAGGCAACATCAAAATTATATTTGGCTGCTAGCTTAGAATCTTTAGCATTTTCCGACATATTATTTTTATTTAATTATTTTGAATATATGAAATGGTATTGATGTTTGTAATTGTATAAAATTCCATTCATCATACCAATCATAAGTTATTTCGGTAATTAAATCCGTAACTTTTAAATGATGTCCATGTCCAATTCCAAGATCGTTCAATGGTACTTTTAGCATACCTTGTTGTGTATGATATTCGTCTAAACTAATAATAATTAATAATTCGTTTTCTTTAGCATCATCCCATTTATAAAAAGCAATTAAATTATCGTTATTAATAGTACAAAACTTTATATTATTGGTTTGTTGCAGTGCTTTCTGATTTTTACGAATTTTATTAACCTTTGAAATTATAGATGTTAATTTATTTTGTTTAAACCAATCATACTTACAAATTTGAAATTTCTCTGAATTTAAATATTCTTCTTTACCAATTATTGGTTCATCGATCATTTGTTCAAAAACAGGTCCATAAATTCCAATATTAGAACTTAATGTTGCAGCTAAAACATAGCGTTGAATGTATTTAGACTCATTTGCCCCTTGTAAATGAAACGGGTTAATATCCGGCGTATTAGGCCAGAAATTAGGTCTCATATACTCTTTTTGATCTGTTTTTGTTAATTCTTCTAAATATTCAGTCAATTCATGTTTATTATTTCTCCAAGTAAAATACGTATAAGATTGTGTATACCCATGTTTTCCAAGTGCTTGCATTATTTTTGGAGCTGTAAATGCTTCTGCTAAAAACAATACATCTGGATGTTTTACTTTTACCTCTGAAATAACCCAATTCCAAAAATAAAATGGTTTTGTATGCGGATTATCTACCCTAAAAACTTTAATTCCACAATCTATCCAATAATATAAAGTGTCCAAACATTCGTCCCACAAGTTTTTATAATCTTCACTTTCCCAGTATATAGGTAAAATATCTTGGTATTTTTTAGGTGGGTTTTCAGCATATTGAACGGTCCCATCAGGTCTCCATTTAAACCAAGATGGGTGTTCTTTAACCCAAGGATGATCTGGTGCCGCTTGCAATGCATAATCCATGGCAATTTCAATTCCTAATTTTGAAGCTTTTTTAACTAGAGATTTAAAATCTTGAATAGTTCCTAATTCTGGGTGAATAGATTTATGTCCACCAAGTTTTGAGCCAATTCCCCAGCAAGAACCTACATCACCATCTTTAGCCTCGGTTGTATTATTTTTACCTTTTCTATTTACCTCACCAATTGGATGAACTGGTGGAAAATACAAGGTGTCAAAACCCATTTCTACAACTTTAGGTAGTAATTTTTCGCAATCTTTAAAAGTACCATGAACATTATCCTTTTGTGAAGCAGAACGAGGAAAGAACTCATACCAAGTACTAAATCTAGCTTTTAATCTATCTACATATACAGGTAGATCTTTCGACGTATTTACTAACTTTTTTTCTGGGTATTTCAGGAAAATGGTATGCAATTTATTACTTATTGCTTCACTAACAGCTTTGTTGTATTTAGTTGCATCTGCAAAAATTTCTTCTAAACTTTTTAAATATTTTTTTTCGGAAGCAGTTGCTTTTTTACTACATTTTTTTAAAAAATCTATTCCTTCTAATAATTCTGAATGTACTATTTGATTATCATCAATTTTTCTATGTATCCCGTGTTGCCAGTTTAATGCATAATCTACCCAGCCAATAATTTTGTAAGCGTATAAACCTTGATTTTCAACCGTAAAAGATGCTTGCCAATTATTGTTCTCTCTTGGTTGCATTCTTACTTCTCTCCATTCTTTAGCATCTTCGTGTTTGTAAAGAACAGCTGAAGCAATAATATCATGTCCATCTGCTAATACATCTGCTTTAACGGTAACAATTTCATTTACAACACGTTTAATTTGAAATTCTCCATTATTTAATTGAGGTGAAATATTTTCAATTACAACCCTTCTCTGATTTTTCTGCATATAAAATAATTAAAATCTAACTTTTCTTAAATTGTAAACCCGTTTGGTATTACTGCATTTTTTTTGACAACTACAATACCATCTCTAATGGCATAAGTATCAGTTTCGGTATCTGCCAAATGAAGCCCTCCATTAATTCTAACCTCATCACCAATACAACAGTTTTTATCTAAAATAGCATTTTTAATAAAACACCTACTACCAATTCCCATGGATACAATATCTTTATTAAGAATATCTTCTAAAGGCTGATAAAAATCACTTCCCATCATATAGGTATTAATAACAGTAGATTCATCACCAATTTTAGACCGTACTCCAATAACAGAATGCTCAATTTTACCTGCATTAATTATACAACCATCAGCAATAACAGTTTTATCTAAAATTGTACCTGAAATTTTTGTTGTAGGCAACATTCTTGCATGCGTGTATATTCTCTTTTTTAGGCTGTATAAATCAAACTTAGGGAAATCGTCTGTTAATCCTAAATTTGCTTCAAAAAACGAATCTATATTACCAATATCTGTCCAATAACCTTCGTATTGGTAACTTAGCGTTAAATGCTCATCAATGGATTGTGGTATAATTTCTTTACCAAAATCAATAGTATCTGGGTTTTCCATTAATTTAACCAATAAATCTCTATTAAATATATAAATACCCATAGAAGCCAAATAATTTCTTCCTTCATTTTTCATACTTTCACTTACATCCGATGTCCAATCTGGTAATAATGATGCATCTGGTTTTTCAATAAAAGAGGTTATTCTATTTTTATCATTTGCTTTTAAAATTCCAAACTGTGTTGCATCTTTAGCATTTACTGGAATTGTTGCAATTGAAATAGAAGCTTTAGCCTTTTCATGAGCCTTAACCATCTTATCAAAATCCATTTGGTATAATTGATCTCCAGACAAAATTAAAAAATAATCAAAATCGTGTCTTAAAAAATGATGCATACTTTGGCGCACTGCATCCGCAGTTCCTTGAAACCATCCCTTATTTCCGGGGGTTTGTTCTGCTGCTAAAACATCTACAAATGCAGAACTAAAAAAACTAAAATGATAGGTGTTTTTAATATGTCTATTTAAAGATGCTGAATTAAATTGTGTTAAAACATACATCTGTTTTATGTTTGAATTAATACAATTTGAAATTGGAATATCTACCAAACGATATTTTCCTGCAATTGGCACTGCTGGTTTAGAGCGTGTTTCTGTTAATGGATGTAATCTTGATCCTTGTCCTCCTCCTAAAATAATGGCTAAAACTTTTTTCCCTGACATAACTAATTGGTTTATAGGTTTAAATATTTTTTTATACTTTTATGTAAATTAAATTAACGACTTATAAAGTGCTTCTACTTGAGCTGCAATTGCTACCCAATCAAAGTGTTCTTCTACTCTTTTTCGTCCATTTAATTCCATTTTCTTACGTAATTCTTTATTGTTAATAACTGTATTAACTCCATCTGCTAAATCTTTGGCAAATTTATCTGGGTAAATTGGCTCAAAAGGAGCTTCAGTTTGTTGCTCAACTGGTACTAAAATTCCAGTTTCACCGTCAACAACAACTTCCTTAATCCCTCCAACAGCACTTGCAACAACCGTTGTATTACAAGCCATTGCTTCAATATTTATAATTCCAAAAGGCTCATAAATAGAAGGGCAACAAAAAACAGTTGCATGAGAGTACAATTGAATCACTTCACTTTTAGGAAGCATTTCATCTATCCATATAACATTGTTTCGTGTTTTTTGAACTTCAGCAACACTATCTTCCATTTCCTTTCCAATTTCTGCAGTATCTGGAGCGCCAGCACATAACACAATTTGAGTATCTGGATCAATATATTTTATAGCATTTACTAAGTGAATTATTCCTTTTTGACGCGTTATCCGTCCAACAAAAAGCACAAATGGCTTAGACTTATCTATTCCAAATTTATCCAAGGTAGTAGTCTCTTCAGTAACAACATATTCTTGAAGGTTAATTCCGTTATAAATTACTTTAACTTTATTCTTATCAACATTAAAATTATTTAATACATCTACCTTTGTTTCTTCCGAAACTGCAATTAAAGCATCAGCCATTTCGATAGCAGTCTTTTCAATCCAAGATGAAGCATCGTAACCTAGCCCCAGTTGCTCTCTTTTCCAAGGACGTAAAGGTTCTAATGAATGTGTTGTAATTACCAATGGAACTCCATAACATAATTTTGCAACAATTCCTGCAAAATGAGCATACCAAGTATGACAATGGACTATATCAGCATCAAGAACTTCAGCATTCATATGAAGGCACGTACTTAAACTATTAAATACAGCCTTTAATTTATTATCTGATTGCTCAAAAATTGGGTTATCATAAGGAAAACCTTTTACTGACATATTTCCAGAAACTAAATCTTGATCTCCAAAACACTTAATATCAATTTCCATTAATTTTTCTAATTCTGTTGCTAAATATTCAACAACAACTCCTGCTCCTCCATAAACATAAGGTGGAAATTCTTTTGTATAAAATAATGCTTTCATGAATTTATTTTTATCGTTTTTTAACGTTCACATGCTGCTAGCTTGTCGAAAAGGTAATTTCGCTATTAATCATTCACTTGAATGATAAACTTTTTAGCATGCTTTTTTCATAAATATGGTTTCAAATATTATAACTTAATAATGTATCTTAATCGAATACTTTTTTTTTAAAAAATTTAAACGTTTTATGCTGTAAAGGTTTTAAATAAAAAAAAGTTGAATTTTACGGAAAGAAAATAAGAGTATTAACTATTCCATTTTTGATTCAATGCTAAGTTTTTTACTCAAATTTGTACTTCATATATTCGTCAAAATTAAGATAAAAAGTTACAAAAAAATTAGATAATAATTATAATATTTACGAAAACGTTGGAATATTATTTGTTTCGTATTGTTTTTCAATGATTTACAGCTAATTATCTCTATAAAATAGAGTTTTTATTATAATTTAACCATAAAAAAAGACGTGTAAATACGTCTTTTTTTATAGTCTAATTAATACATAAATCTAATACCATCTATGCGTTTTCTTTTTTTATTAAATTTAATGCAGAACCTTCATTATACCAATCAATTTGACTTTGATTATAAGTATGGTTTAATTTAATAGAATCTTTTGAACCATCTTTATGAACCAACTCTAAAGTTAATTGTTTTTCTGGAGCAAATTTATTAATATCAATAAAGTTAAAAGTATCATCTTCTTGAATTAAATCGTAATCCGCTTCATTATTAAAGGTAAGTCCTAACATACCTTGTTTTTTTAAATTCGTTTCATGAATACGAGCAAAAGACTTAACAATTACGGCTACAACACCTAAATGTCTAGGTTCCATAGCAGCATGTTCTCTAGACGATCCTTCTCCGTAATTATGATCTCCAACAACAACAGATTTTACACCTGCTGCTTTATAAGCACGTGCAACATCTGGCACACCACCAAACTCACCTGTCAACTGATTTTTAACAAAATTTGTTTTTTTACCATAAGCATTTACTGCACCTATTAAACAGTTATTTGAAATATTATCTAAATGGCCACGGTAACGCAACCAAGGTCCAGCCATAGAAATATGATCTGTTGTACATTTTCCAAAAGCCTTAATTAATAGTTTTGCACCATCTATTTTATTTCCAATTGGTTGAAAAGGTGTTAATAATTGCAAACGTTCTGAAGTTGGACTTACAGAAACATCAACATTACTTCCATCTTCAACTGGTTCTACATAACCTGCATCTTTAACATCAAAACCTAATGGTGGTAACTCTAATCCTTTTGGCTCGTCTAATTTTACAGCTTCACCATCTTCATTAATCAGTGTATCATTCATTGGGTCAAAATCTAAACGACCCGATATTGCAATTGCGGCAACCATTTCTGGAGAACCGACAAATGCGTGGGTATTTGGATTTCCATCAGCACGTTTTGAAAAGTTTCTGTTAAAGGAATGAACAATAGTGTTTTTCTCTTCACCTTTTAAATCACTTCTATCCCATTGCCCAATACAAGGGCCACAAGCGTTGGTAAATATTTTTGCATTTAAATCCTCGAAAACTTTAAGAATACCATCTCTTTCGGCTGTATATCGTACTTGCTCTGACCCTGGATTTATTCCAAAATCCGCTTTAGTTACTAACTTTTTATCTACAGCTTGTTTTGCAATAGAAGCAGCACGAGATAAATCTTCGTAAGAAGAGTTTGTACATGAACCTATTAATCCCCAATCAACTTTTAAAGGCCACCCATGTTCTTTAGCTTTAGCTCCTAACTCTCCAACTGGAGTAGCTAAATCTGGTGTAAATGGGCCATTTAAATGTGGACGTAAAGTATCTAAATTTATTTCTATTACTTGGTCGAAATATTTCTCAGGTTCTGCATAAACTTCTGCATCTCCAGTTAAGTATTCTTTTATTTTATTTGCTTCATCTGCAACACCATTTCTATCTGTGGCACGTAAATAGCGCTCCATGGATGCATCGTAACCAAAAGTAGATGTTGTTGCACCTATTTCAGCTCCCATATTACAAATGGTTCCTTTACCTGTGCAAGATAAATTTTTAGCTCCATCTCCAAAATATTCTACAATAGCCCCAGTTCCTCCTTTTACTGTAAGAATTCCTGCTACTTTAAGAATAACGTCTTTTGCGGAAGTCCATCCGTTTAATTTTCCCGTTAATTTAATACCAATAAGCTTTGGGAATTTAAGCTCCCAGGCCATACCGGCCATAACATCTACAGCGTCTGCACCACCAACTCCAACTGCTACCATTCCTAATCCACCAGCATTTACTGTATGAGAATCTGTTCCAATCATCATTCCACCTGGAAATGCATAATTTTCTAAAACCACTTGATGAATAATTCCGGCTCCTGGTTTCCAAAAACCAATACCATATTTATTAGAAACAGATGCTAAAAAATCGAACACCTCTTTGCTTACATCGTTTGCTCGTTTTAAATCTAAATTAGCACCTTGTTTTGCTTGAATTAAGTGATCACAATGCACAGTTGTAGGTACTGCAACTTTATTTTTACCAGCTTGCATAAATTGCAATAATGCCATTTGTGCAGTTGCATCTTGACAAGCTATACGGTCTGGTGCAAAATCTACATAATCTTTACCTCTTGTAAAGGCTTTGGTTGCATTACCATCCCATAAGTGATTGTACAGTATTTTTTCAGCTAAGGTTAAAGGTTTTCCAACAATTTCTCTTGCAGCATCAACACGTTCTGTCATTCTAGAATAGACACCTTTAATCATTTCAATATCAAAAGCCATATTTATATTTTATTAAGTTATTTTTAATTTAGCGAAGGTACAAAAAATGATGTTTTGAATAAAAAAATTCGTAATTGAGGGTGTCTTTTTCAATATAAATAGTTTATAAGGCTATTTTTTTTTATTCTATAAAAATCCAGAGCGAAAACGTTGTAAATATTAAGAATATGATAAAAAAAAGTAGGTCTATAAGCCGGATTTTGTTCTTTTAAAAAAGCTCTTATCATTTATCTAGGCTATAAATTACTCTATAGCTCGAGCTGCCTACCCCTTGAAATAAAGCGAGTAACTTTAAAATTTCAATATACGTGGCATTTCACCGCATAGAGTTTACCTGGTTTCACTACAGCCGAACTGTACTTGCTTTCTGTTGCACTTGTCCTCAACTTGCGCTGGACGGATGTTATCCGCTATGCTACTCTATGGTGTCCGGACTTTCCTCTTCAATACATTGAAGCGATAAGACGACCTACTTTTAGATTGCAAAAATACACTATATAATATAATTAGTATAAAAAACCCACTCAAAATTTGAGTGGGAAAATTGCTATGAAAAAGAAAAAGTGTTATTAGGTATTTCGCTAATAACTTTTCAAATATAATTTAATTTTTATAAGTTATACAAATATTAATATAATTATTTTATGAAAACATATCTTTCACCTTTTCAAAAAATGATTTGTCTAATTTTGAAGGATTTGGTGTGAAATTTTCATCAGTTTTCATTCTTTCAAAAAACTCTTTTTGTTCTTTTGAAACTTGTTGTGGAGTCCAAACATTAACATGTACTAATAAATCACCATTTCCATAATGATCTATGCTTGGTAAACCTTTCCCTCTTAATCTTAATATTTTACCAGACTGCGTTCCTGGTTCAATTTTAATTTTTACTTTACCGGTAACTGTATCTATATTTTTGTCTATCCCTAAAATTGCTTCGGAAAAATTAATATATAAATCATAGTGTAAATTAGTTCCTTCTCTTTTTAAAGTATCGTGTTTAGCTTCTTCAATTACAACAATTAAATCTCCATCTATTGCATTATTTCCTGGAGCACTATTCCCTTTCCCATTTACTTTTAACTGAACTCCTTCAGTAACACCAGCAGGAATTTTAATTGAAACAGTTTCTTCTTTTGGCTCTAAACCTTGTAAATCGGCATTTTTTGGTCTTTTATCTAGTATTTCTCCAGCTCCATGACAAGTAGGACAAGTGGAAGCTGATTGCATTCTTCCTAAAATAGTATTTGTAACTCTCATTACTTGACCACTACCATTACAAGTTGAACAACTTTTAAAAGTTGCACCTGCTGCTTTCACTTTTCTTCTTACTTTTACTTTCTTCTCTACACCGCTAGCTATTTCTTCTAAGGTAAGTTTTACTCTAATTCTTAGATTGCTCCCTTTAACACGAGCTCTACCTCTAGAACCTCCGCCAAAGCCTCCAAAGCCTCCGCCTCCACCGAATGCACCACCAAAAATATCACCAAACTGACTGAATATATCATCCATATTCATTCCGCCTCCGCCGTAACCTCCAGCACCACCATTTTCAAAAGCTGCATGACCATATTGATCGTAACGCGCTTTTTTATTCTCATCGCTCAAAATTTCATACGCTTCAGCTGCTTTTTTAAAGTTTTCTTCAGCTTCTTTATTCCCAGGGTTTTTATCTGGATGGTATTTGATAGCCATCTTTCTATATCCCTTTTTTATTTCCGCAGGAGTTGCATTTTTTGAAACACCTAATATTTCGTAAAAATCTTGTTTTGCCATATTTTGTTTAGTTATCAGTCTCAGTTATCAGTGCTTTCTAATTACTGCTGCTACTTACTACTTACTTTTTTATTGTCCTATAACTACTTTAGGATATCTTATTATTTTATCACCTAATTTATAACCTTGCTCTATAACATCAATTATTTTTCCTTTTAAATCTTCTGATGGAGCTGGGATTTGAGTAATAGCTTCGTGTAATTCAACATCAAATACTTCACCTTGTTCCACTTTAATTGGACTTAAACCTTTTTGAGTAAGTGTATTATATAACTTATTTTTAATAAGTTCCATACCTTTTAAAAGTTCTTTATCTTTTGCTTTCTTTATTTCGTTCAAGCCTCTGTCAAAATCGTCTAAAATAGGCAGTAAAACTGTCATTAAATCTTCATTGGCAGTTTTAAACAACTCAATACGTTCTTTAGAAGTACGTTTTTTATAATTTTCAAATTCAGCAAACAATCTTAAAAATTTATCCTTTTCTTGATTAACTTCAAGTTTTAATTGCTCTTCAATACTAATTTCTTTAGTTTTTTGCTGCGCTGCTTCTTTATCTAAAACTTCTTTTTCTTTTTTAGAATCTTTCTTTGTACTCATAATTTTATTAAAAAAATTTATCAACAATTAGAATAGCAAAAGTATTGCCATTTTATTTAATTATGCCAATATGACATTTGTATTAATTAAAAAATACATTTTCAAAAAAAAATTATTGCCTTTATAAAAACGACAATAATTTTTTATTTTAAATTCTTTAGAACTAACTAGTAAAATATTACTATTCTATTCGAGTAATTTTTGCTCCTATTGCTCGCAATCGAGTATCTATATTTTGATATCCTCTATCTATTTGTTCAATGTTATGAATGGTACTTGTTCCTTTTGCTGAAAGTGCAGCAATTAATAAAGAAATACCTGCTCTAATATCTGGTGAAGTCATAACAGTTCCTTTTAAACTAAATTCGTGATCCATACCAATTACGGTTGCTCTATGCGGATCACATAAAATAACCTTAGCTCCCATATCAATTAATTTGTCTACAAAGAACAAGCGACTTTCAAACATTTTTTGATGAATTAAAAGACTTCCTTTTGCTTGGGTAGCAACTACTAATATAATACTTAAAAGATCAGGAGTAAAACCTGGCCAGGGTGCATCTGATATTGTTAAAATAGAACCGTCTATAAAATTTTGAATTTCGTAACTATCTTGTTCAGGAATAAAAATATCGTCTCCTCTTCTTTCTAAATTGATTCCAATTTTTTGAAAAACACGAGGGATAAGACCTAAATCGTTCCAACTTACATCTTTAATTGTTATTGAAGATTTTGTCATTGCAGCCATTCCAATCCAGCTACCAATCTCAATCATATCTGGTAAAATTCTGTGGTAACAACCATTTAAAACTTGAACACCCTCAATAATTAATAGGTTAGATCCAACACCTCTAATTTTGGCCCCCATACTGTTCAGCATTTTACATAATTGCTGTAAATATGGTTCGCAAGCTGCGTTGTAAATTGTTGTAATTCCTCTTGCCATTACAGCAGCCATTACAATATTTGCTGTTCCGGTTACCGAAGCTTCATCTAACAACATATTTGTACCTGTTAGATACTCTGCTTCAACACCGTAGAATTTTTCATCTTTATTATACCTAAATGTTGCTCCTAATTTTATAAAACCTTCGAAATGAGTGTCTAATCTTCTTCTACCAATTTTATCACCTCCTGGTCTCGGAATGTATCCCTTTCCAAAACGGGCTAATAACGGACCAACAATCATAATAGAACCTCTTAAAGAACTTCCATCTTGTTTGAATTTTTCAGATTCTAAATATTCAAGAGTTAATTCATCGGCTTGAAAAGTATAAGTATCGCTTTCAATTTTTTCAATTTTAACACCTAATTCCTCTAGAATAAAAATTAACTTATTAACATCTCTAATATCTGGAATATTACTAATTGTAACTTTTTCTTTAGTTAATAAAACTGCACAAATTACTTGTAAAGCTTCATTTTTAGCTCCTTGTGGAGTTATCTCTCCACTTAACTTATGACCTCCTTCAATTACAAATGTTGCCATTCTTATATTAGTTTATTTATATTTATGTGTTTTTTTTCTTGAATCTTGCTGTCTTCCTTTAGTTGCCGTTTTTCTTTTACGCAATAAATCTTTTACTTCAGATAATGTTTCGGCACTTTCTGTAAGATCAATTTTATTATGTGACAACTCTTTCAAATGTTTAAATATAACTTTGTCCTCAACAGTATCTTTATTCCAATTTAGGTAACATTTTTTCATATGATTGGCAATTGCATAATACAATGCATCTCGCACTTCACCTTCTTCCCAGGTTAAAGCAACATCAATCATTGTTTGGATATTATTTCCATAAAACCTATATTTCGATGCAGATTTTGGGTATGCTAAAGGTTCTGGTTTTGCCTGAAGTTCCTCTTTTAAAGGTTTATCATAAGGAGATTCTGCTTCCAATTTAAAATCGGACATTATAAATAACTGATCCCAAAGTTTATGCTTAAAATCTGGCACATCACGTAAATGAGGTTGTAAATTTCCCATAACATCTACAATAGCTTTTGCCATTTTATTGCGCTCCTCAACATCTTCTAGAGCTACACAATTATCTACCAATTTTTGAATATGCCTTCCATATTCAGGTATAATTAAGTGAGGTCGTTCCCCATTGTATTCTAAATCAAATTCCATCTATCTTTTCTCTTTTTATTTTATGCAAATTACAATATAAATATTTGTTTTACAATCTTATTTTAGCTAATAATTGTAAGCTTAGCAAATTGTAGTAATAACTTTTTTACACCAACCGAAGCAAATCTAATTTCAGCTTTTTGGTTTGCTCCATTGCCTTCTAAACTCAACACTTCACCATTACCAAACTTTGTATGATTTACAACGTTACCAATAGCAATATTATTGTCAAATAAGTTAGCTTTTGGAATTGTAGTATTGGTAACTTTTTTTAAATTTTTGGGTGGTTGAAACTCAATTTTAGAAGGAGTACTTTTTTTTATTGAAGTACGTTGAATTGGTTTTTTAAACCTAATTTTATTTTGAGGAACACTACCAAAAATATCTTCGTTAATAAATTTATTTTGAGATGGTTTAACATTTTTTACTGTTAAATACTCTAAAAACTGTTCATCTATTTCTTCCAAAAATCTACTCGGTTCACAATCTACTAATTTTCCCCAACGATAACGTGTTTGCGCATACGTTAAATACGCTTGTTTTTCGGCTCTAGTAAGTGCTACATAAAACAATCTTCGTTCTTCTTCAAGTTCGCTTCGTGTATTCATACTCATTGCAGAAGGAAACAAATTTTCTTCTAAACCAACAATATAAACATACGGAAATTCCAATCCTTTCGCTAAGTGAATTGTCATTAAAGAAACTCTTGGAGTTTCATCTTTTTTATCATTATCAAAATCCGTTGCAAGTGCAACATCTTCAAGAAAGAAAGCTAAAGAATCGTCTTCTTCTTTTTCTTTTTGAACTTCTATAAAATCTTTAATCCCATTTAACAATTCCTGTACATTCTCAATTCTACTCACACCTTCTGGAGTACCATCTTTCTCTAAATCGCGAATTAAACGTGTTTGTTTTACAACAAATTCGGCTACTTCAAAAGCATTTTTAGATTGTGCTTCAATTTGAAAATGCTGAATCATTGTAATAAAATTATCCAGTTTATTTTTTGTTCCTGAATTTAAGTTTAAATCGTACTTATTTAAATTTCGAAGTAATTCAAAAATTGATATTTTATAATGATTTGCTGCAACAGAAAGTTTATCAACAGTGCTCGCTCCAATTCCTCGCATTGGATAATTTATAACTCTTTTAAGCGCTTCTTCATCGTTTGGGTTGATTAATAAACGTAAATACCCAAGTGTATCTTTTATTTCTTTACGTTGATAAAAAGACAATCCTCCATAAATTCTATGTTTTATATCTTTTTTTCTAAGTGCGTCTTCTAATGCTCTCGATTGTGCATTTGTTCTATACAAAATTGCAAAATCAGAGTTTTTTAGTTGCAAATTCATCATATTATCAAAAATAGAATCAGCAATAAACCTGCCTTCTTCACCTTCGGTATAAGTTCGCATTACTTTTACTTTTGGACCTTCACTATTTGCTGTCCAAACTTCTTTATCTAACTTAGTTTTGTTTTTTTCAATAACAGAATTTGCTGCCTGAACTATATTATTTGAAGATCTATAATTTTGCTCTAATTTAAAAATTTGAACTTTATCATAATCACGTTGAAAGTTTAATATATTCTGAATATTTGCTCCTCTAAAAGCATAAATACTTTGAGAATCGTCTCCAACAACACAAATATTTTGAAAACGGTCTGCCAATGCCCTTACAATTAAGTATTGCGAGTGGTTTGTATCTTGATACTCATCAACTAAAATATACTTAAACCTGTCTTGATATTTAGCCAACACTGCAGGAAAACGTGTTAATAACTCATTAGTTCTCAACAATAAATCGTCAAAATCCATTGCTCCAGCTTTAAAACAACGCTCTACATATTGATGGTAAATTTCACCCATTTTAGGACGCTGGGCCATTTTATCAGCTTCAATTAACTCAGGATCGTTGTAATATGCTTTTACAGTAATTAAACTGTTTTTAAAAGATGATATTCTACTTAATACCTGTTTTGGCTTATATTTTTCTTTATCTAATTGTAGTTCTTTTATTATGGAAGAAAGCAACCTAACGGAATCTTGGGTGTCATAAATTGTGAAATTCGAGGGGTAGCCTAAATGCGCGCCTTCAGAACGCAAAATACGTGCGAAAACTGAATGGAATGTCCCCATCCATAGGTTTTTAGCTTCAGAAGTACCAACAACATCCGCAATCCTGTTTTTCATTTCTCGTGCAGCTTTATTGGTAAAAGTCAACGATAAAATATTAAACGAATCAACACCTTGATTCATTAAATGCGCAATTCTATAAGTTAACACGCGCGTTTTACCGGAGCCAGCACCAGCAATAATAATCATTGGTCCTTCTTTATGAAGAACTGCCGCTTTTTGAGATTCGTTAAGGTTTTCTAAGTAATTTATCACAGGAATTCTTTAAAATTCAAAAGTACTATTACATATTAAGTTAAACAATAAAAGTTATTGACAAATAATTATTTATTAGTTACTAAAGGTTTTACAAACTGACTAACAAAAATTTGAATAATACCAACTACAATAAAAAAACTAAAAATTAGTAAAATAATTGTGTAGTTATTTATAGGTTTCTGTTTCATTAAAAGTAAAAATCCCTGAAGAAATAACAATATTTCAGTAAAAAATATTCCTGTTAGAAAAAATCCGATTCCAACTTTTGAAATAATTGAGTTTATATAAATAGTTTTCAACTGTTTCAGTAATAAGATTAATAAAACACTCATAAAAGCTAAAGTGAAAAGATGTAAATATCCAATAATAAAAAAAGGTTTTAAAGCCAATGACTTTTCAACAAAATATGGTAATGATGAAGCTAATTGAGCTAAAATTTTTAATAAATATGCAACCATTGCAAAATTCAATAATATTTTTGAAGTATTATCCCACTTAAGCTGAACTAAAATTTGTTTTAATATTTTAAAAAGGAATAGCAACGAAATTAACTGCAAAACTGAAGCTAAAAAACCGATTATATTATAAGTTATAGATTTTGTGCTCCATAAAATAGATAAAATATACGCTGGAATACAAGCTATATTCAGAAAAATAAAAAAGTACTTTTTTAATGAAGTTGAGATTGTAATTTTCTGCTTTTTTAATATTTTAAATAACAACCCAAATAGTGTAAAAACAAAGAAACCATTGTATAAAAAATGTAAGTAAAAATAAACTGAATTATAATACAAATCTGTTTTGCCTTGTGTTACAATTACAAATGCTAAAAACCAAGTTGCTAAACTTGAAATTAAATAATAATAGATACCATATTTAACCAAATTAGTTGAAGTGTCGCTACCTTTTAAATCCTTTAACATTCTAAAAGACAACACATAAGTTGCTACTCCAAATACCGAAAGTAATACTATAGAAAAGACCTTGTAACCACTTGAAATAAAACTAAATAACATTAAAGTTATTGTTGTAACAATTATAGTTAATGTTACTTTATAAACAGGTGAATTTCTTTTTCCTTCAGGAATAAATAATTTAAAAATTCCAAAAATAGCGGCTAAATATCCCCAACCTAAGAAAGCTACATGAGAATGGCCTTGCAATAGATTTTTATATGAAATTAATGCAGAAGGAAAAGCAAAATTCCAACGTAATACTAAGCCATAAAAAGCCGAAAATATAAATAACAGTAATGAATATAATATAAGTGTTCTGTTGTTTCTAAATAGCATTAATTAATAGTTTTAAGTTACAAATAAACATTAAAATTTAGAACAAAAAAAACGAAGGAAATTAAAGATGTGAATTATATTTATCCAAACTTGTTTAAGCAACTATTCTAGTTCATGCAATACTAAGTAATTAAAACTCCTTTTAATCCAACACATCTGCTCTAAACGAATTCATAGTTTCATCATCTTTATTTTTTGCATACTCGAATCCTGCTTTCCACCATTTTGTCATTAATTTTTTATCAAAAATTAATGAATTAGTTGTCAAAACCGTTGGTGTGTAGTATAAATTAAGTTTTACATCGTTGTGTTTTGCTGATAATTTTCCAATTGTAATATTATGTCTTTCAACATGCTCTAACATAAAATCAAATACACTAAATAATAAAGAGAAAGCATTCTTAGATTGCATTCTATTAATTTGAGTAACCTCAGTTTCTAAAATTATTGCATCAATTTCTGTAGCTCCTCGTAAAATTGCTTGTTTAATAGGAACCAAACAACCAAAACCACCATCTGCATATTGGCAGCCGTTTTTAACCAACAAACTCATAAAGGGTACATAATTGCACGAAGCCCAAATCCAGTCACAAAAATCGTTATAACTACAATCTCTAATAGATTTATATTCTACCTGGTTTAGCGATAAATTAGAAACAGTTACAACTGCATCCACCTCACTTTCAAGTATTTGGCTGTAAATTTCTTTTGTAATTTCATTTTTAATAAGCTTTCGTAAATTTTTACTTTCACCAAAGGTTTTTCTACCATTAATAAAATTCCATAAGGTGTTTAAATGGTTAATAGTAATTACTTTTTCACCGTGTATCTTTTTAATTACAAAGGGGTTATTGCTAAATATCGAGTGTTGATTTACAGAAGTGTATATTCTTTTTAAAGCATCAACATCGCCAAGTGCTAAATGAGAGACCATTAAACTTCCTGTTGAAGAACCTACAAACAAATCGTATTTATTTTTTTTATTTTTCAGTAAATATTGAGCAACTCCTCCTCCAAACGCACCTTTACTACCTCCACCTGAAATTACCAACGCTTTCTTCATTAAAATACCAATGTTTTAATTAATTTAGTCGCATAAAAATATTAAAAATGAAAAGAACAGCATTACTAATTCCAATCTTATTTTTTTTAATTGCTTGTAATGAAGTTTACATTCCACGTGAAAACGTCACAATTTCAATAGAAAAATTTAAATTAGACAGTACAAGCATTCGTGCTATTGAAATTGTAAACGATTCTTCTATTGTTTATGCAGGCTCAAAAGGCGATTTAGGAATTTTAACAAGTTCAGGGAAATTTATAGGAACAAAAAGTATAATAACAGATACAATTATTCCTCATTTTAGAGCTTTAGCTTACACTAAAAGTGATGTATTTGCTTTAAATGTTGGCAATCCTGCACTACTTTATAAATATCAAAATAATACTATTGAAATTGTTTATAAAGAAGAAAATGAAAAAGTGTTTTACGATGCTATGCAATTTTTTGATGAATTAAATGGTATTGCAATGGGCGATCCAACTGATACTTGTTTATCAATATTAATTACACGTGATGGCGGAAATACTTGGGGTAAAATAAAATGCGAAGATTTACCAAAAATTGAAGAAGGAGAAGCTGCCTTTGCTGCAAGTAATACCAATATTGCAATTGTTGGTGAAAATGCATGGATTGTAACCGGTGGAAAAAAAGCCAGAGTTTTTCATACTTCAGATATGGGATTGACTTGGAATGTATACAATACACCAATTGTACAAGGAAAAAGTACTACTGGGATTTATTCTGTTGATTTTTACAATGAAAAACAAGGAATTATTTGCGGTGGCGATTATTTAGATAAATTTGGAAATACTGCGAATAAAGCAATTACTAAAAATGGAGGTAAAACTTGGGAAGTTGTAGCAGAAAATGCTGAACCCAACTATGTAAGTTGCGTTCAATATGTGCCAGAAACAGATGGTAAAGAAGTTTTTGCAGTTTCTACAAATGGGATATTTTATTCAAAAAATTATGGGAAAGATTGGAAAAAAGTAAGTGATGAAGGTTTTTATTCCATTCGGTTATTTGATAAAAATACGGCTTGGTTATCTGGAAATAATGTAATTGCTAAAATGATTATAAATTAATTTTAATAATGAAAAATAGCATTGTCTTTATTTTTGTCATATTTCTATTTTTTGGTTGTAAAAATCAATCAGAATTAAGTGAAACATTTAAATGTAAGAGTTCTAAATTAAGTAATTTAGAAACTTATTCCGACTTTAAGCAAAACTTCAAAATAAGTATTCCAAATAATTGGAATACAGAATTATACTACGATGAATTTCAATCTGAAATATTTACTGCAGACACCACAAAACAATTATCAGAAACCTATATTTTAGACGCTTCTTTTAATTATGGAAATTTGGAAATTAATAAAGCCTTTTATTTAAAAACAGATTCAATTTTAGCAGTTTCAAACCTTCAAAAAGTAAAAGGAGAAACTATCCAATTTAAATCTAAACCGGCTTATTGGTATCTTGTATCAGGAACCAAAAAAGGGTTTACTTACCATCAATTTAATCTAATGGTTAAACTTTCTAAAGAAACTTATTTTACGGCATATTCAGAAATCTATGGAACTGATAAAGTTGATGAACGGATTTGCGAATCCATATCATTATTAGACAAAATTGAATTTTTGCAATAAATTAAGATAATTAGATTGCAAATCCTTAATTGAATACTTACTTTTGAATAAAAATTAAACAAAATGCAAAAAATAATAGATAGGTTCGTTAAATATGTTAAAATAGATACACAATCTGACGAAAATAATCCTGCGTTCCCAAGTACCGAAAAACAATGGGATTTAGCAAAGGTTTTAGTTGAAGAACTAAATGAAATTGGTATGCAAGACGTTACCTTAGATGATAATTGCTATGTGATGGCTACTTTACCTTCAAACGTAGATTTTAAAGTGCCAACTATTGGTTTTGTTGCACATATTGATACAAGTCCAGATTATTCAGGTACAAATGTGAATCCTCAATTTCATCCAAATTACGATGGAAAAGACATAATTCTTAACAAAGAACAGAACATTGTACTTTCTCCAAGTTATTTTGATGATTTATTGCTATATAAAGGTCAGACTTTAATTACCACCGACGGAACTACCTTATTAGGTGCGGATGATAAAGCTGGTGTTACTGAAATAGTTTCTGCAATGGAACATTTAATAAATAATCCACAAATTAAACACGGTAAAATTAGAATTTGCTTTACTCCAGATGAAGAAGTTGGAAAAGGAGCTCATCTGTTTGATGTTGAGAAATTTGGCGCAGAATGGGCTTATACAATGGATGGTAGTCAGGTTGGAGAACTTGAATATGAAAACTTTAATGCTGCCGGTGCAAAAGTAACTATCAATGGTAAAATTGTACATCCAGGATATGCTAAAGGTAAAATGATAAATTCTATGCTAATTGCAAACGAGTTTATGGCAGGATTACCAAAAAATGAAATTCCACAAGAAACTGAAGGTTACGAAGGTTTTTATCATTTACATGGAATGTCTGGTGAGGTTGAAAAATCTACATTAGAATATATTATAAGAGATCACGATTTTAAATTGTTTGAAGAACGTAAAGTTACTTTTCAAAAAGTAGCAGATGCTTTAAATAAAAAATTAGGCAGTGATTTAGTGCAAGTTGAAATTAAAGATCAATATTTTAATATGCGTGAGAAAATTGAACCAGTAATGCATATTGTAGATATTGCTGAAGAAGCAATGAAACAATTAAATATTAAACCACTAATTAAAGCAATACGTGGTGGTACAGATGGTTCTCAATTATCTTACAAAGGATTGCCTTGTCCTAATATTTTTGCTGGCGGACATAATTTCCACGGAAGATATGAATATATAGCTGCAGAATCTTTACAGTTAGCGACAGATGTTATTGTGAAAATAGCTGAAATTACTGCTGAAAGAGCAAAATAATAAATCTTATTCATTTAAATTATATATAAACCCTAATAGTTTTAAAACTATTAGGGTTTTCTTTTATTTATACTTGCTTCTTTACTAGATTGTTTAAAACTCATTTAATAACTGTTTAAATTCTATAAAAAGTAGCAAAGAGAATTCTAATAATTTGGTTAAATTTGCATTTTCTAACTAAATTCTAATAAATCCTACTTATGATTCATTTCTTTGGAAACCAAAACAGTAAAATTTATGCTGTGCAAACGTATAAAGAACTTGCGCAAGAAGACTCTCAAAAATTAAACTGGCTTTTTGGAAATAAAGAAAAACTTGCACAGGCATCAATCGATGCTTTTTTTATTGGTCCTCGTGCTGCAATGATTACTCCTTGGAGTACCAATGCTGTTGAAATCACTCAAAATATGGCGATTGAAGGCATTATTAGAATTGAAGAGTTTAAAGCTTCAAATGAAAAAGAGGACTTCGATCCAATGATTTTTCAAAAGTTTGAAAAATTAGATCAAGATATTTTTGATATTCATATTGAACCAGAAGCTGTTTTACCTATTGAAGATATTGCGGCTTACAATCAACAAGAAGGTTTATCATTAAGTGATGAAGAAGTTGAGTACCTAAATGGTGTAAGTAAAAAAATTGGAAGAAAATTAACGGACTCGGAAGTATTTGGATTTTCACAAGTAAATTCAGAACACTGTCGTCATAAAATATTCAACGGAACTTTTATTATTGATGGAGAAGAAATGCCTACATCTTTATTCAAATTGATTCGTTTAACTTCAGAGAAAAAACCAGAAGGAATTGTTTCTGCTTATAAAGACAATGTTGCTTTTGTAAAAGGACCAACTGTTGAACAGTTTGCTCCTAAATCGGCAGACAAACCAGACTTCTATGAGAAGAAAGATTTCAACTCTGTAATTTCATTAAAAGCTGAAACGCACAACTTCCCTACTACTGTTGAACCATTTAACGGTGCTGCAACAGGTTCTGGAGGTGAAATTAGAGATAGATTGGCTGGTGGAAAAGGATCTTTACCTTTAGCTGGAACTGCTGTTTATATGACTTCTTATTCTCGTTTAAACGAAAACAGACCTTGGGAAAAAGGAATGTCAGCACGTAAATGGTTATACCAAACTCCAATGGATATTTTGATCAAAGCGTCTAACGGAGCTTCTGATTTTGGAAATAAATTTGGACAACCTTTAATTACGGGTTCTGTATTAACTTTTGAACACCAAGAAGAAGCTCGTAAACTTGGGTTTGACAAAGTAATTATGCAAGCCGGTGGTATTGGATACGGAAAAGAAGAACAAGCTTTAAAAGATACGCCAAAAGAACACGATAAAATTGTGATTCTTGGAGGTGATAATTATAGAATTGGTATGGGAGGAGCTGCGGTTTCTTCTGCGGATACTGGAGCATTTGAAAGTGGTATTGAGTTAAATGCGGTACAACGTTCAAATCCTGAAATGCAAAAAAGAGCTGCAAATGCCATTCGTGGTATGGTAGAAAGTGATGTAAATACCATTGTATCTATTCACGATCACGGTGCTGGTGGACATTTAAATTGTTTATCCGAATTGGTTGAAGATACTGGTGGATTGATTGACTTAGATAAATTACCTGTTGGTGACCCTACACTGTCAGCTAAAGAAATTATTGGAAACGAATCTCAAGAACGTATGGGATTGGTGATCGGTGAAAAAGATGCTGAATACTTACATAAAATTGCAGATCGTGAACGTTCTCCTTATTATGAAGTTGGTGAAGTTACAAACGATAATCGTTTTACCTTTCAATCTAAGTCTACTGGTGAAAAACCAATGGATTTAGAAATGGTTGATATGTTTGGTAGTTCTCCAAAAACAATTATGAATGATAAAACTGTTACTTATAACTATGATGGTTTAGAGTATTCAGTCAAAAATATTTCAACCTATTTAGAAGAAGTACTTCAATTAGAAGCGGTGGCTTGTAAAGATTGGTTGACAAATAAAGTAGACCGTTGTGTGGGTGGTAAAGTTGCCAAACAACAATGTGCAGGTCCGTTACAATTACCGCTAAACAATTGTGGTGTAATGGCGTTGGATTATAATGGAAAAGAAGGGATTGCAACTTCTATTGGACATTCGCCAGTAGCAGCCTTAATTGATCCTGCTGCAGGAAGTAGAACTGCGATTGCAGAATCATTATCAAACATTGTTTGGGCTCCTATTAAAGATGGTTTAAACGGATTGTCGCTTTCAGCAAACTGGATGTGGCCTTGTAAAAATGAAGGTGAAGATGCACGATTGTATAAAGCTGTAAAAAGTTGTTCTGATTTTGCTATAGAATTAGGAATCAATATTCCAACAGGAAAGGATTCTCTTTCTATGAAGCAAAAATACCCGAATGAAGATGTGATTGCTCCAGGAACTGTTATTATTTCTGCAGCAGGAAACTGTACAGACATTCAAAAAGTAGTAGAGCCTGTTTTACAAAAAGATGG
>CBDUKG010000007.1:0-53926 GCA_965367745.1 uncultured Flavobacteriaceae bacterium
AACGTACAAACTGCTAATGGTGTAATTCACGTTATTGATAAAGTGGTATTACCAATGTTAGAACAACCTACTAATACTATTGCTGACTTTGTAGTTGCAAATATGGATAACTACAGCAGTTTATTAGCTGCTTTACAAAAAGCAAATTTAGTTGAAACTTTAAGTGGAGATACTATGTATACTGTATTCGCTCCTAATAACGATGCTTTTGCTGCTTTTTTAACAAGTGCTGGATTTAATTCTTTAGATGATGTGCCTGTTGATGCATTAACTCAAATTTTATTAAATCACGTAGTTGCTGGTAACGTGCAATCTGGAGATTTAGCTACTGGATATGTTAGTTCACTTTCTACGGCAACTCCTAATGGTGCTAATATGAGTATGTATATCGATTTATCTGATGGCGTTAGAATTAACGGTGTTGCTAAAGTTACTGCTCCTGATAATAATGTTGATAATGGTGTAATTCATTTAGTTGATGCCGTTATCGGATTACCTACTATTGTTACTATGGCAACTTCTAATAGTAGCTTTACAAACTTAGTTGCTGCATTAACTAGAGACGATCAACCTGATTTTGTAAGTGTTTTATCTACTGCAAATGGAACTAACCCTGCTCCGTTTACTGTATTCGCTCCAACTGACGCTGCTTTCGGTGCTTTATTAACCGAACTTGGTGCAACTTCTTTAGCTGATATTGATGGTGCTACTTTAACCGCTACTTTAAACAACCACGTTGTTGGAGGCGCTAATGTAACTGCTGATATGCTTTCTGATAATATGACAGTAACTACTTTAGGTGGTGATATTACTGCAAATATTTCTGGTGGTGCAACCTTAACAGATGCAAACGGAAGAGTTAGTAATATTGTTGCTACTAACGTACAAACTGCTAATGGTGTAATTCACGTTATTGATAAAGTGGTATTACCAAATTTAAATTAAAATATACTTTAAAAGAATAAAAACCTTCTTAAACATGTTTTAAGAAGGTTTTTTTATGATATCAAATTGAATTTATTCTTCTAATTAATCGACTTTTATAGTTTTTGATTTGTTCGGAAGTACTAAATTTAAAATAACACCAACTACAGATGCTAAACCAATACCAGCTAAAGAGAAATTTCCATAACCTAATTGAGCACCGCCTATACCAACTGTTAAAATAATAGAAACTATCACTTGATTTCTTGTTATTGAAAAATCTGTTTTAGCATCAATTAATGTTTTTATTCCAATACTTGCAATCATTCCAAAAAGTAATAGCATAATTCCACCTAGAACAGAGGCAGGAATTGTTTTTAAAATTGCACTAATCTTTCCAATAAGCGAAAATATAATTGCCGTAACTGCCGCAATACGCAACACTCTCGGATCAGTAATTTTTGTTAATGCTACCGCTCCAGTAACTTCAGAATAAGTTGTATTTGGAGGGCCACCAAAAAAACCTGCAAAGGCAGTTGCAATACCGTCTCCTAATAAAGTTCTATGCAAACCTGGATCTTTTACAAACTTTTTATTTGCAACACCGCCAATAGCGTACATATCTCCAATATGTTCAATAATTGGAGCAATTGCAACAGGAATCATATATAAAATTGCTCCCCAATTAAATTCAGGTGCTGTAAATTTAGGTAACGCAAACCAAGCTGCGTCATGTACAGAAGAAAAATCAACTAAACCAGTAATAATTGAAATTCCATAACCAACAATAATTCCAATAAAAATTGGTATTAATTTTATCATTCCTTTTGTAAAAGTTACAATTAAAATTGCTGTAGCTAAAACAGCAAGTGCAATTGGCCAGTTAGTTTTTGCCATATCAACACCTGCAGATGCTAAAGATAAACCTATAATCATTATAACAGGTCCCACTACTACTGCTGGAAATATTTTCTCAATAACTCTTAATCCCCATAATTTAACAATTCCAGAGACTATTGTATATACTATACCTACAGCAATTATACCTCCCAAAGTACCTGGGTAGCCATATAGTTTTGTTGCCGCTATTATTGGCGCAATAAAAGCAAAACTGCTCCCTAAAAAAACAGGGACTTTCCCTTTGGTAATTATATGAAATATAAGTGTTCCAACACCAGCTGTAAATAAGGCAACAGAAGGATCTACATCAATTAAAAGTGGAACTAAAACAGTTGCTCCAAAAGCAACAAATAAAAATTGGATACCAATAACAACTCTTTTTATTGGATTGGAAGTGTCAGTTAAAGTTTGGTTTTGTTTCATTTTTTTATTATTTATTTAATTTACTCATTTAGATTTCTATAATTTCTTTGACCTGTCTAAAGCAGTATTTTGTAACTTATTGGTTAATAATTTAGATTTTTCAAAACAATTAAATTTTAAAAAGTATAAAATCATATAATGAAATTTAATTAAGTTCTAAAAAAAAATCAAGCTAATTTAGTTATAAAAACAACAGATTATTAATACCAATTTAAAATGTTATAACAGTAATTTGTTAATAAAATTCAAATAAGAATATGCTCTCTTTAGCGTTTTTAGGATTTTTTTAAAGACTTTTTAAGAAGAAAACTATCAATTTTCACTGTTTTAAGGTAGAAAAAACACTTTTTCCCCAGATTTTACAACAAAAAAAATAATTAAAAGAGACCTGTTTTTTTGTTTCTCGAAAACGTTTTAAATGGCACTTCTTTCCTCCTTTTTTATTCGTAAAAAGGAATTTATAGAATCGATTTTTACAATGATTTTAAAAAAATTATTTTTACGAATAAATCAATATTTAGTGAAATTTTTTATTTTTTTTTACAAATTAATCTTAAATTAAATATATTTTTAAGAAATATTCAATAAATATGTTGATTTAAATTTTATATAATTTTTTTTTCTGTTCAAAAAAATGACATTTATAAGCTTTTTTTTTCAATCTGTTCGTTAACTTTGTTACAAACGAAAATTAAAAAAAACATATAAATTTTATATACCAAAATATGAAAGTTACTGATAAAATTGCCTTCTTAAAATCTCAAAGAGAAAAAGTTGCTTTAATGGGTGGAGAAGTTAGAGTTGAGAAACAACATGCAAAAGGAAAATTAACAGCAAGAGAAAGAATAAACCTTTTATTTGATGAAGATAGTTTTTATGAAATTGATTCTTTAGTAAAACATAGATCTACCAATTTCGGAATGGAAAATGTTGAAATTCAATCTGATGGTGTAATTGTTGGTCACGGATTAGTGAATGGTAGGACCGTATTCGCGTTTTCTCAAGATTTTACTTCAAGTGGTGGTGCATTAGGTGAAATGCACGCTACTAAAATCTGTAAAATAATGGATTTAGCTATGAAAGCTGGAGCTCCAGTTGTAGGCTTAAATGATTCTGGTGGAGCGAGAGTTGAAGAAGGTGTTGATGCTTTAAAAGGTTATGGAGATGTATTCTTTAGAAACTCAAGAGCTTCAGGGGTTATTCCTCAGATTTCTGCAATTATGGGCCCATGTGCTGGTGGTGCAGTTTATTCACCTGCAATGACTGACTTCATTTTTATGGTTAAAAAAACTAGTAATATGTTTATCACTAGTCCATATGTAATTAAAACGGTTACTGGTGAAGAAACTACATTTGAAGAATTAGGAGGTGCAATGGTTCACAATTCAAAAAGTGGAAACTCGCACTTTGCATGTGAAGATGACACAGATTGTATAGAACAAATTAGAGAATTGTTAGATTATCTTCCTAATAATAATATGGAGTTAACTCCAATATTAGAAATGGGTGATGACCCAAAAAGATCTTGTGATATGCTGGATACCATTATTCCAGACGACTCTAAAATGGCCTACGATATGAAAGAGATTATCGAAGAGGTTTTAGATGGTAATAACTTTTATGAAGTACATGAGTATTTTGCTGAGAATTGTATTGTAGGTTTTGGTAGATTGAACAATCGTGCAGTAGGTATTATTGCAAATCAACCAAATTTTTTAGCAGGTTGTTTAGATATTGATGCTTCAGATAAAATAAGTAGATTTATTCGTACGTGTGATGCTTTTAACATCCCAATTATAACTTTTGTAGACGTGCCAGGATATTTACCAGGTGTTCAACAAGAATGGAACGGAATTATTAGACATGGTGCCAAATTATTATGGAGTTATTCAGAAGCAACTGTTCCTAAATTTACAGTTGTTGTAAGAAAAGATTATGGAGGAGCTTATGTTGCAATGAGTTCAAAACATTTAGGTGCAGATATGGTTTTTGCTTGGCCAACTGCCGAAATTGCTGTAATGGGAGCTAAAGGAGCTGTTGAAGTAATTTCAAAATATAAAAAAGAAATAGCAGGGGCTGAAGACAAAGTAGCAAAAACTCAGGAAAAAATTGATGAATACGAGAAAGCTTTTAATGTGCCTTATTTAGCAGCAGAAAGAGGCTATATAGATGAGGTTATATTACCAAGCGAAACAAGAGAAAGATTAGTTATGGCATTAGAAGCTTTAAGTTCTAAGGTAGAATTAGTACCAGCAAAAAAACACGGAAACATCCCTCAATAAATTATAAGATTATGACTTTATTTGAAAAAAAGAAAAAAGCGGCAGTAATAGCAGCAACAATTTATGTTAAAATGCAAGAAAACAATGAACCAATAGTAGCTCGTTATGGTTGGGGAAAGATGGGATTGGTGCGAAGAATGAATGATAGAGAATTACTGTTTAGTAAAGGAAGAACGATAGGAGCCAGAATTAATTAATTTAAAACTACGAAACAATGATATATGATAAACACGGGTCATTAATAATGACTAAAATGGAATATAGTGCAGATAGACCAAAAGCTGAAAACCCAATAAAAATACAAGATTTAAGTTTTCGTGATGGTCACCAATCGTTATTTGCAACAAGAGGAAGAACTGAAGATATGATACCTTTTGCTGAGCAAATGGATGAAGTTGGTTTTCATGCAATGGAAACTTGGGGAGGAGCTACTTTTGACACCATGCATAGATATCTTGGTGAAGATCCTTGGGAGCGATTAAGAACACTTAAAAAATATATGCCTAAAACACCATTTTTCATGTTGTTAAGAGGTCAAAATGTAGTTGGTTATAGAAATTATGCTGATGATGTCGTTGAAAGTTTTGTGCAACGTGCCTGTGATAATGGAATGGATATTTTCAGATGCTTTGATGCATTAAATGATTATAGAAATTTTGAAACTGCGGCAAAAGTTGTAAAACGTAATGGAAAACATTTTCAAGGAACAATTTGTTATACATTAACCGAACCAAGACTAGGTGGTGATATTTATAATATTGATTATTACTTAAATAAAGCTAAAGAATTAGTTGAGTTTGGTGTAGATTCAATATGTATTAAAGATATGGCTGGTTTAATTGCACCATATGATATTTATAACTTAATTATTGAACTTAAGAAAATTACTGATATTCCATTAAACTTGCATACCCACTTTACTTCTGGTATGGGTGATTTAGCAATTTTTAAAGCTATTGAAGCTGGGGTTGATATTGTTGATACTTGTATGTCTCCTTATGCTTATAGAACATCACACGCTGCAATTGAGCCTTTAGTAATTTCATTATTAGGTACAAACAGAGATACTGGTTTAGATATTAAAAAATTGTCAGCCATTAGTACTCAAATGGAGGCCGTAATTCCTAAATACAAGCATTTAGCAAACAATCCTAAATATTCTATTATTGATACAGATGTAATTTTACATCAAACGCCGGGTGGAATGCTTTCTAATTTAGTGAATCAATTAAAAGCAATGGATTCTTTAGATAAATTAGATGACGTGTTTAAAATGTTACCTAAAGTTAGAAAAGATCTTGGTCAAATTCCATTGGTAACACCTACTAGTCAAATTGTTGGTGTCCAAACTGTAAATAATGTATTGTTTGATACTTATGAAGGTGAGTATTCACGTATTACTCAGGAAGTTAAAGATTTATGTTATGGATTGTATGGTAAAACTACTATGCCAATTAACCCTGAATTAAGAAAAAAAGCGTTGAAAGATTATCCTAGAGGAGAACAGCATATTACAGTAAGACCTGGAAGTGTTTTAGAGCCAGAGATGGAGGGTGTTAAAAAAACTTTTGAAGGACTTGCAAAAGATATTGATGATGAAGTGTTATTAGCATTATATCCTGTAACTGGTAAAAAATTCTTAAAAATTAAGTATGGTTTAGAAGAAATGCCAGCAGATATGAAGGCTAAAACCATGGAAGAGGTTAAAAAAGAAGAAGAATTAATTACTAAAGCATTGGCTGGAGAGCTTAAGGCTGGTAAAGCATCAAATGGTGAAATGCAAGATATGGAAGTGTTTGTTGATGGAGAATCGTTTACGGTATCTATTCCAAATACAAAAGCCACCACTAGATCTGTATGGAAAAAGAAAGAAGCTAAAGCTGCTGTTGTTACCGAAGGTGCAATTACTGCACCAATACCAGGTATGATTGTAGAATTTAAGAAAAAGAATGGGGATGAAGTAAAAGCTGGTGAAATTGTAGTTGTTCTAGAAGCAATGAAAATGATGAACAATTTTGAAGCAAACAAAGACGGTGTTATTTCAGGAATTAAATTCGAATCAGGAGACAGTGTTACTAAAGGAGATATTTTATTTTCAATAGATTAAATTTTAATAAATATTAAAAAAAATAGCCTAAGAGAATTCTTAGGCTATTTTTTTTATAATAATATTGGTCTATTACTAAAATTCAAACTTTACACTTGTAATAAAATTTCTTCCAATATTATTTATTCCATCTGCTTTTAAACGTGATAAATGGGAAATATAAGATTCATTAAAAACATTGTTCATATTTAAATTAACATCCAAATCCACAGTTTTTAATTTAATAGTGCCTCCCACTCCAATATTCACTAAATTATAACCATTGCTTTTAGTTTCAAATTCACTTAAATTAGTTTGTTTAAAGGTATTTTCAAGTGTTACAGCAGCAAAACCATTTTGCAATGTTTTAGTATTATTAAATTCTGCTCTTATAGTATTTGTTAGTTTATTAGCAGGAATTAACGGTAAATAATCTCCATTATTTTGTTTTCCAATTACCATTTCAAAATTACTATTTATATGCAACCAGTCCAAAGGATGTGGATGTAAGTGCAACCCAAATTCGCCTCCATATAGTTTTGCATTGTCTTGGGTATAACTATAAACATCAAAATCATCTTCTAGCTCGCCCGTTGGAGTAATAAAAATATAATCGTTTATGTAATTGTAGAACCCATTAGCGACAAATTCAAAATGGTCTGTTTTATATTCAAAAGAAATATCAGATTGAAAGTTTTGTTCCTGTTTTAAACCATTATTCCCAAGTTCAAATCTATTAGAACCATGGTGTAAACCGTTTGAAGTTAATTCTGCTAAATTAGGAGCTTTAAATCCGGATGCAATATTAAGCCTACTAATAATTTTATCAAACAACAAGGTTTTATAACCCAATGAAGCTGAAATATTGTCAAATGATTTGTCTATAGCTTCAAAAACATGAACTTCATCCTCATGTTGAATTTCGTGAAATTCTGTTGAAATATTTCTAGTGTCAAATCTAATTCCTCCTTGAATACTATTTATATCTAATTGATACATTGCTGTTACAAAAACACCTAAATCATTAATAGTTGCATCTGGTATTAGAATTTCTTCTCCAAAATTCTTGTTTTTTTGATGCATTCCTTGCGCACCAATAACAGTTTCAATATTTTTTAATTTTGGCAAATGCCATTTAACATCGTAACTATACGTATCTAATTTTAACTGCAAAGCAGCCTCCATATTCTCATATTCGTGATGTTCTTCTTCAGAATGGTCAGCTCCCTCTTCATCTTCTGAATGCTCATCATGATTTTCAAATTCATTTCGTTTATTTTCTGTATAACCTAAAACTGTTGATATTTTTGAATTCTTTAAGAAAAACGTATTGTTTAAACTCAGCATTTTTGTTGTTAAATCCTGATAAGGAAGCATTTTTGATTTTGAAGTAGATTGCTCTCCAATTTCTTCAGGAATACCAATAATACTTCTAGTGTATAAAAAACGAACAATACTTGAAATGCGTTCACTATTATACCCAATTGCAGTATTAAAAGTGGTTTCATTAAATCGTGTATTTGTAACACGTTCATCATTTACAGTTAAATAATCGCTATGTGTATTATGTGATCCGTTTGCTAAAAACTTCCATTTATTATACGATTGTTTCGCACTAAATGAAGTATTGCTTCCCTCAGTATTTGAATAAAAAGTTTGTGACCCTACAAGGTTAAAACTGTTTATTGGTGCAAATTTTACTGGATTAAAATACAAAACACCACCCAATGCATCTGAACCATACAACAAAGACGCAGGACCTTTTATAACCTCCAAGCTTTCGATACTAGAAGCATCTACACCCAAGCCGTGTTCATCTCCAAATTGTTGATTTTCTAGTCGTAAACCCTGACTGTAAACTAATACTCTATTACCTCGCAAACCCCTAATTACAGGTTTTCCAATACCTGTTCCGGTAGATATTGTTGAAACCCCTGGCAAGGTACTGATTGCCTCGCTTAAAGTTACAACTCCCTTATTTTTTAATTGTGTAATAGTAGCTTTTTCAACTTTCATTACATTTTCACTTTGTAGTTTATTAAACGGTGTTGAAATAATTACCTCGTCCATTTTAAAGACACTTTCCTCTAAAACAATAGTTAAACTTGTCGTTTCTTGTTGAAGTTGAATTGTTTTTATTTGAGTTTTATAACCCATAAAAACAATTGCTAACTTTATAGTATTGCTAGGTAAATTATTTAATTCAAAATAACCCCTTTCATCAGTTGATGTTCCTTTTTGTAGTTCTTCTACAAAAACCTCAACACCAAAAAGAGGTTCGTTCTGGTTATTAGTTATAGTTCCAGAGATTGTTTGCTGCGCCTGTGAAACAAAAGATAATCCTATACAAAGGATTGTTAAAAGTTTTCTCATTTAAAATGTTTTTATTGATATGTAAATGTTTTCCAGCTAATTATAACTGGAAAATTATCTAATTAAATTATTAAACCAATAAAAAAGGTGGTGCTCTCGAAGATTTAAAATACAGCTTAACCGCTTTAAGTTTTTGTATTTCTGAATAATTCTTTTCAAAATTAAAATCATTTTCTGTAAAAGTGATTTTAGAATCAAAAGTAATTGTGTTGGTATTTATTTTAAAATGAAAAACAGAACAATCAATTTCATGCGTATCAAAATGAATTATATTTTGAGCATTGCAAACTACGTGTTCATGTTTTTCAAACGAGTGTATAAACTGAATTGCAAAAGGAAGCAATACAGCCAAAAGTAATACACTTGAAATTATATGTTTAATGTTGTTTTTAATCCCTTTTTAATTTTGGGCTAAATTACAAAAGAAATTAATCTTTTACACCTAGTTTACCTAAAATAACACCCATAAGGCACCATTTTGTAATCCCAGATTGAAACAAATTAGCACCAACAAAAGCTGTAAACCACAACCAGTTGATATTTACTTTTACAGCAAGTAATATGCTAATTAATATAAAAAGACCTGCAACTATGTGAATAATTCTGTTTTTCATTTTTTTTAAATTTTTAATTAATATATTTTTCAATATCCAATACGATTGCTTTTATTGGATTAGATTTTGACTTTTCTGCATTAAACTCTTCTACACCCTTAAATATAGTGTCAATCTTATCTTCGGTAGTAAAAGAGAAATACAATTTAGAATCGTGAGAATCTCTTTGAGCAGAAAACCAATTGTCTTGAATGCTTTTTGAAACAAAGAATTTTTGCCCTTGAATATCGGAGGTACTATATACTAGTATTTCCGCTTTTTTAAAAAGTTTACAAACCTCTTTTTCAAATTCAGATACGCTTGTTATTAATAGTAGTTTCATTTTGTTTGATGTTTTTGATGAATAATGCAATGCTCTATTATTAGTCATTCTGAACCTGCCAGCAAAGGCAGGCTTGTTTAGGTTGACGAGTTTTCAACACTTTAACTTCTACTCTTTATCCTCGTGTTTATGTTTTTCAGTCATATAATACACTAATGGTACTACCAATAATGTTAAAACCGTTGCTGTAATTGTACCTCCCATTAATGAAATTGCCAATCCTTGGAAAATTGGATCAAATAATATTACAAATGCTCCAATTACTACAGTTCCGGCAGTTAATAAAATTGGTGTTGTTCTAACTGCTCCAGCTTCAATTACTGCTTGTTTTAGTGGCACTCCATCTTCTAAACGCAGTTCAATAAAGTCAATTAGCAGTACCGAGTTTCGCACCATAATACCTGCTAAAGCGATTACTCCAATCATTGAAGTTGCTGTAAAGAAAGCGCCTAACATCCAGTGACCTAACATAATTCCAACCATTGAAAGCGGTATTGCAACCAACATTACTAATGGAGCTTTAAAGTTTTGGAACCAACCAACAATTAATAAGTATATTACAAATATTGCAATTACAAAAGCAGCACCTAAATCTCTAAATACTTCAAATGTTATTTGCCATTCACCATCCCATTTAACAGTGTAATTATCTTCGTGTTCAGGTTGTTGATTAAATTCTTCGTTTAAAGAATATCCTTTTGGAACTTCAATTTCATCCAATCTATCGCTCATATTTAAAATTCCATAAACAGGGCTTTCCAATTTACCAGCCATATCTGCTACTACATAAACTACACGTTTTTGGTTTTTACGATAAATTGCTTTGTCTCTAACTTTTTCTTCCACTTTAATTAAATCTCCAATAGGAATTGCAATTCCCATTTGTGAAATAACTTTTACTTGTTTAATATCGTTTATTGAAGATTTTTCTTTTTCATCTAAAGCCAACACCAAACCAACATGCTCATTTGCAGTTTCTTTATACAATGTAGAAATTGGTTGTTCTGAAAGTGCCATTTTTAAAGTTGCCACAATTTGTTGAGGTGCTACACCATTTAACATTGCTTTTTCTTTATCAATAACAAAGTTGTATTCAACTTGATCAGCTTCCACCATATCATCAACATCAACAATATCATCGGTTGTTGCAACAATTTCTCTTAATTGTTTTGCTATTTTAATTTGCTCATTATAATCTGGCCCATAAACTTCTGCAACAATAGTTGATAAAACTGGAGGTCCTGGTGGAACTTCAACCAATTTCACATTGGCATTGAAACGTTTTCCAATTGCTTGAATATCGGCTCTAAGTTTTTTAGCAACATCATGACTTTGTTCCGAGCGTTCAGATTTATCAATTAAATTTACTTGAATATCGGCCATATTAGAACCTCCTCGTAAATCGTAATGACGAACTAAGCCATTAAAAGTAATTGGAGCAGAAGTTCCTACAAAGCTTTGGTAGTTATCAACTTCTGGTCTTTGAGATAAATAGTTTGCAATTTCTCTTGTAACTGCTGAAGTTTTTTCTAAAGTTGAACCTTCAGGCATATCAACAACAATTTGAAATTCATTTTTATTATCAAAAGGCAACATTTTTACAGCCACACCTTTTGTGAAAAATAAAGCCAATGAAGCCAATAATAGTAAAAATGTAAACCCTAAGAATCCCCAGCGTTTTACTTTATTTTCAATTAAAGGTTTTTCAAATTTGTTATAAATTTTATAAATTAAAGTAGTTTCTAATCCTTTTTCCTCTTTACCATCTTGAGTTTCTTTTTCTCTTAAAATATAGTAACCTAAATAAGGCGTAATTGTCAATGCTACAAATAACGAAATAATCATTGCAATTGATGCTCCAATTGGCATTGGACTCATATAAGGCCCCATTAATCCGGATACAAACGCCATTGGCAACACAGAGGCAATTACCGTAAATGTTGCTAAAATTGTTGGATTTCCAACTTCATTAATAGCATAAATTGCTGCTTGTTTAAATGGTAAGCGCTTCATTTTAAAATGCCTATGCATATTCTCAGCAATAATAATGGAGTCATCGACCACAATACCAGTAACAAAAACCAAGGCAAATAATGTAATTCTGTTCAGGGTATAATCTAGCATATAATAACTAAACAAGGTCATTGCAAACGTAATTGGAACTGAAAGAAATACTACCAATCCACCACGCCAGCCCATTGCTAACATAACTACAATTGTAACTGCTAAAATAGAACCAATTAAGTGCATTAATAACTCAGAAACTTTGTGAGATGCAGTTTCCCCATAGTTTCGTGTAACTGTCATATGAACATCGTCTGGTAATAAATCTTGTTTTAAGTGTTCAACTTTTCCTAAGATTTTTTCTGATATTTTCATTGCATCAGCACCTTTTCTTTTTCCTATAGAAATGGTTACTGCAGGATATTCCGAAGTATAGGTTTCTGACAATTCATTTGCTTTTCCATACCCAAAAGACACATATTCTTTTGGAATTTCTGGTCCGTCAGTAATAGTTGCAATTTGTTTTAAGTAAACAGGCATATTTTGCTGCACACCAACAACTAAATTTTCTACATCTTCAACATTTGATAAAAAATTACCTGTATTTACAAGGTATTCAGTATTATTACTATCAAAACTACCGGATGTTAATTGTTGATTATTCGCTTGAATTTTCTGTGTAATACTCAACATATCCAAGCCACTTTCTGCCATTTTATCTTTGTCTAAAACAACACGAACTTGTCGGTTTCTTCCTCCAATTTTTTTAGTGATAGCAACATCATTAATTTTTTCAATTTCGCTAGTTAATTCGTTGGCAACTTGTTTTAATTGGTAATCGTCGTAATTTTCACTCCACAATGTTAATGCTAACATTGGCACATCATCAATTGCTCTTGTTTTTACTAATGGCATAGAAACACCTTGTGGCATTTGATCCATATGCTTTATAATTTCGTTATAAAGCTTTACAAACGAGCGTTCAATATCTTCACCTACATAAAATTGAACAATTAACATTGCTTGTTCGTTCATAGAGGTTGAATACACGTACTCGATTCCTTTAATGTTAGAAACAATTTTTTCTAAAGGTTTTATAACTCTAGATTCTACCTCTTCAGGACTTGCTCCTGGATAACTTACAAATATATCTGCAATTGGCACATCAATTTGAGGTTCTTCTTCTCTTGGTATCAAAAATGAACTATATACACCAATAACCATAAACATGATCATTAGCAGAATCGTCAATTTTGAATTCATAAATACTTTGGCAATACTACCAGCTAATCCGTCTTTCATAATTATTGAACGTTAAGTTTTGAACCGTTAACTATTTTACTTTCAGATGATAACACAAATTTATCATCAGCAGATAAACCCGATAAAACCTCGGTTTGATTTCCAAATTGTTTTCCTAAACGCAACCATCGTAATAATGCGGTGTTAGACTGACTAACAACATAAACACCTCTTAATTCTCCACGTTCTATAATTGCTGAAGTTGGTATTAATATTGGCGAATTTTCTTCTGAAGTTTTTTCTGATGGAAATTGCACAGAAGCAAACATTCCAGATAATAAATTAACATCCGTTTCATCTAACACAACTTTTACTAAATATTGTCCGCCTGTATTTTTTGTTGAAGTACTCACTTCAGTAACAGTTCCATTTAAAATTTGATTTGTAGATTTTATTAAAACCTCAACTGAAGCTCCATTTTCTATTGAAGTAATTTCCGATTCTGGAACCATTGCAATTACTTGAAATTTACCAGGATTTTCAATACTAATTAAAGGCATCCCAGGGTTTGCCATATCGCCAGCATTTATATATTTTCCAGTAATAACACCACTAAAAGGTGCTGTAATATTAGAGTATGATAATTGTGCATTAACTTGATTTCTCATTTGGTTAGCAGCTTCTAAACGGGCTTTAGCCATTTCGTAATTTGCAGTCATATCATCCATTTCTTTTTGCGAAGCACTATTACTCTCAAACAATGCTTTAAAACGATTGTAATCTTTCTCTGCATTTTTAAAAGCTGCAGTTGCTTCCGCAATTGAAGCTCCAACTTGTGCTTTTTGAGCCGAAATATCTGCACTATTAACACTTAATAAAAGTTGTCCTTTAAAAACTTTATCTCCAACGTTTACGTGTACTTTATTTACGTAGCCCATATTACGTGTACTTAAATTGGCGTTTTGTGTTGCCTCAACTTTTCCACTTGCTGTAATAAAAGCTCCAACTTCAGAAGAAGGCGTTCCCACTTTAACAGTTACAGCTGTTCTATTGTCTATTACTTTTGCTTTATCTTTTCCACAACTTGTTACTATTGTTAAGGTAACTAGTGTTAATATTTTAAATATATTTTTCATCATTGTCTATTTTTAGATATGGTATTTTATTTTTTAGTTAGGCTATTTTGTTAAGAAATTTACGTATGCTTTTGTAAAATTATAATTGAAAACTGTTTGTAAATATTCTAGTTGTTTTTGTAAGTATTTAGTTTCAGAAATTAACAAATCTGAAGTTTTTTCTAACCCCTGCTTGTACCTATTAGTTCTAATTCTTAACGCTTCTTTAGACTGCTCTAAAGCTAGATTAGTTAAATTCAAACTGTTTTCAGCATCTTTTAACTGACGTTTTGCTTTGTTAAATTCTAATTGACTTTTATTTTTATATTGATCTAAGGTTATTTCGGCTTTATCTAATTCAGCTTTACTTTTCTGAGTTTTTCCAATTCGTTTGTAGCCTTCAAAAACATTCCAAGATAATTGTGCACCTACTAAATATCCGTTTGCATTTCCGTTGAAAATTTTATCATCATACAATTCATAACTTCCAAAAGCATTTAAACTTGGTAAGTAAGACATTTTATTAGCTTTATGCTTATTTGTATAGGCTTCTGTACTTTTTTCCATAGCTTCAATATCTGCTCTGTTTTCTGAAAGGTGCTGATTGTAAATATCTAAATTTAATTCAGCCACTAAATCTGTAGTTGGTTTTAGTGTTGCTTCGTTGGTTTCTCCTACTAAAAATAATAGATAGTCTGACGCATTTTTTACGTTGCTTTTTGTAGTTAATAATTGATTTTCAACTTCTGTAACATATACATCAACTGAAAGAATATCAGCTTTTTGCAAATAGCCTTGTTTAAAACTGTTTTCTGCTATTTTTTTATTTTCTAACGCAGCCTCTTTGGCTTTTTCTAATACTTCAACAGCTTTATATGCAACTTGTAATTGCATATATGCCTTTGTAACTTCTAACTTAATAGCATCAATAGTTCTAGCTGTTTGTAATTCAAAAGCATTCATTTTAGCTTTTGCAGCTTTTCGCATAAAAATACCATCTGCATTAAAAATTGGTTGCTGCACTTCAATTTTAGTGGTGAAATTTTGAATATCATCCGGATTATTTAAAAGCGAAGGATTAAAATCTGCTTGTGTTAAAATTTCCTGATTTAATTTTGAACCAAATGCCATTAAAGGATTATTGGTTGAAATACCTGAATGTGAAATTGAAATATTAGGTAATAAAATTGAATTTGTTTGATTGTAATCTGCTTTAGCCACCTTATAATCTTGTTCAGATAGTTTAACAGTGTGATTATTACTTTCAACTTTTTCTAACATTTCATTTAAAGAAATTGAAATTTCTTGTTGTGCATTACCAATTAAGATATTAAAAAGTAATAATGAAATGAATAAAATAGATGTGCCTCGCATATTATTTGCTTTTTTAGTTTACTGCAAATGTAATTGAGGTAGAAAGTGTAAGTGGTGATAAACATTACAGAGTTTTGTAACATTTATGACCTATGTTCTGAAAATCATAATTAATTAATGGTGTAAAATTTTTTAATCGTCGGCCTGCTGAACTTGATTCAGCATCTCATCTCAGTAATAAGTGTAATTATTGTTGAATAATTAATTTCTAAGACTTTTTTAAACGAGGAAGCTTAATTGTGACTTCATTCCCAGAAATTAAAGTCGCCAATAATTTTGTTTGCGGAAATTGCTGAAAAATAATTTTTAGAAATACGGTTATTGGTATTGACATAATTAATCCCGGAACTCCCCAAATATAACCCCAAAGCATCAGCATTACTAAAATTGTAATAATGTTAATAGAGAAAGATCGGCCCATAAAAATTGGTTCTAAAATTCCTCCAAAAATTACTTGAATTAATGTTATTGTTAGTACAAAAAACAGTAAAATACTTGTTGGATCCAATTCCACAAACGCAAAAAGCGATAATAAAATTACTGAAACCACTGAACCAATCATTTGAATAAAATTTATGAGGAAAGCAAATAATCCCCAAAAAAATGGAAAACTTACATCAAAAAAGTAACAAGCTAATCCAAAACCTATACCAGTTAAAGCACTCACAAAAAACTTAACTTTTACAAACTTTATTAAATCTTTTTCAATTTTCATAAAAGTTTTTACCGAGGAAAATTTCTGTTTTAAAATAGTACTATTTAAAAATTTTTGAAAATTTATAGATTCTGCTAACCATAAAATAACAAAAAAGGCAGTCATTAAGGTCATAGAAACAGTGTTTCCTATAAAATCGAAAGTAGAACCAAAGTGTTTTGTAATTGTATCACTAGTGATAAAATGATTTAAGACGTTACCTTCATCAAAATAGTTAATTCCTAAGAAATCTTCAAAAGATTGAGCTAAAACATTAATTTTTGCAATGGCTGTTTCAAAAAACAAACTATCTGTAGCTAAGATTTCTCTACTTATTATTTTTAAAAGCTCTCCTCCTATTTTAAAAATCCCAACAAATATTAATAAAACTATAAAAATACTTATAAAATTGTGAATTTTTCGTTTAGCAAGCCAACGCATTAAAGGTAGAAATAACAATGCAATAAACATTGAAAAAACTAATGGAATAAAAAGGAAAGACATTGTTTTTAAAATGTAGAATACTACTGGAATTACCAATATAAGCAGTAATATGTTTGTTGTTTTTAGATCTTTCATGATTTGTACAAAAGTAGTTACAAAAATTGCTAAATTAAACGTGGGTTTTGTTAAATATTATTTAAAGATTATATTATTTTTTTCGAATCTTCATATTAAGAGCTTCAACTCCTAATGAAAATGCAATGGCAAAATACAAATATCCCTTTGGTATAGCTCCAACTGGTTTGTTAAAAACTTCTAAATGTGATAAATGCGCGCCCTCTGTAATTAACATAAATCCAATTAAAATTAAAAACGAAAGTGCCAACATTTGTATAGTAGGGTGTTTATTTACAAAATCACCAACTGGTGCAGCGAAAATCATCATTATTATAATTGAGATCGTAACGGCAGCAATCATAATAATTAATGCCCCTGGAACACCGTTTGTCATACCAACCGCGGTTAAAACTGAATCAAAAGAGAACACAATATCAATCATTACAATTTGAAAGATTACACTTCCAAATGAATTTTTAACTGCACTCTTTATCGATTTTTTCTCTAATTCTTCCGCTGGACCTTCTACTTTGTGGTGAATTTCTTTAGTACTTTTGTACAATAAAAATATACCACCTAATATTAAAATTACACTTTGCCCAGTAATTCCACCTTTAACCCATGATAGGTCAAAAGAAAAGAAAGCTGATTTCATAGATATTAAATATGAAACCCCAAATAACAAAATAATTCTAAATACCAATGCTAACAAAAGCCCTAATCTAGTTGCTTTTTTAATTTTATCTTTTGGTAATTTACCTGCGGTTATAGAAATAAAAATAATATTATCTATACCTAAAATAATTTCTAAAAAAGTTAATGTTAATAATGCAATCCAAGCATCTGCGTGTAAAAATATTTCCATGATTTAATCTGCTATTTTAAAAATCTCACCTTTTTGAACGTAATTTGAATATCCTATTACAGCCTCAAATTCATATGAATTTTTCTCAATATTTGTTATTTTCACGTGAATAGGATCTTCATCTATTGCCGTTTTTGGATGTAACATTTTCAGCGTATAATCAAAATTGTTTTTCCAAGAAATTGATAAGGTATCAATTCTATCTTCATATTTTTCAATTTGTATAGAATCTTGTCTAATAATAATTGTTTTTTCATATCCTTTTCCTGCTGGAATTTCAAAAGTTCCAGTTTTAAAACGATCTGCTTTTAAAGGCTCCGTATTACAACTTATTGTAACTATTAAAAATAATAAAAGTGCAATTTTTTTCATTCTCTTGTATTTAAATTCCTGTGTAATTACTAGGTGTTATTGCTTTTAATTCTGTTTTAATTGCTTTAGAAACATCTAAACTATCAATAAAATTAGCCATAGATTTTTGTGTAATCTTCTCGTTTGTTCTTGTTAAACCTTTTAAAGCTTCATACGGATTTGGATATGCTTCTCTACGCAAAATTGTTTGAATAGCTTCTGCAACAACTGCCCAATGATTTTCTAAATCTTCTGCAAATTTTGCTTTATTAATTAATAATTTATTCAATCCTTTTAACGTTGAAGTAAACCCAATAATTGTGTGGGCAAAAGGAACTCCCACATTTCTTAAAACAGTTGAGTCTGTTAAATCACGTTGTAAACGAGAAATTGGTAATTTGGCTGATAAATGTTCAAAGATAGCATTCGCCATTCCTAGGTTTCCTTCAGAATTTTCAAAATCAATAGGATTTACTTTATGTGGCATTGCTGAAGAACCCACTTCGCCTTTTTTAATTTTTTGCTTGAAATAATCCATTGAAATGTACGTCCAAATATCTCGATTAAAATCAATTAAAATCGTATTTATACGTTTTTGTGCATCAAAAATACCCGCTAAATGATCGTAATGCTCTATTTGGGTAGTTGGAAAAGAATGATGTAAACCCAGTACTTTTTCCACAAAATGAGTTCCAAAAGCTTTCCAATCTATGTTTGGATATGCTACTTTATGTGCGTTAAAATTACCAGTTGCGCCACCAAATTTTGCAGCATATGGTATATTTTGCAATTGGTTTACTTGTTGTTCTATACGTTCAATAAAAACAAAGATTTCTTTTCCTAAACGTGTTGGAGATGCTGGCTGTCCGTGCGTACGTGCTAACATTGGTACATCTTCCCAAGCAACAGCTAATTGCCTTAATTTTTCTAAAAGTGTTGCTAATTCTGGATAATAAACAATATCAAAAGCATCGTTAATTGATAACGGAACCGATGTATTATTAATATCTTGTGAAGTCAATCCAAAATGGATAAACTCTTTGTATTGTTGAAGATTTAAAGCATCAAATTTTTCTTTTATAAAGTATTCAACTGCTTTTACATCGTGGTTTGTAATATTTTCAATGTCTTTAATTTTTTGAGCATCTTCTGAAGTAAAATCAATATAAATACTTCGTAATTCATCAAAAAGAGTGGTATTAAAATTGGCTAATTGTGGTAATGGAATTTCGCACAAGGCAATAAAATATTCAATTTCTACTTTAACCCTGTATTTTATAAGTGCTTCTTCTGAAAAAATAGGAGCTAAATTAGCGACTTTACTTCTGTATCTACCATCAATTGGAGATATTGCGTTTAAACTTGTTAATGCCATCTGTTAGTTTTGTGTTGAAAAGTGCAAAATTAATGAAATAAAGCCATAATTTATAGTTTTATTGCTTGTTTATCAACTCTAAAGTCATCTTTCCTCTTGCCTTATATGCCGCACTTTCTTTGCTAATGTTTTGTTGCAGTATTAATTTTAATTCTTGATGCACCCAATCGTAATTTTTACCAAATAAAAATAGGGCGTTCATGCTATAGGCTTTTGTGGCTACTTTATGATTACTAATCATCCAATCAAAACCAGTTTCAATAATTTTATCAATTTGGTTTTTCTTTAAAATAGTTTTAAAAAAATCATCTTTTTTTGAATTGTATGCAATTGCAATAAAATTACAAATTTTTGAAGCTGGGCGTACAGCACTATCGTGTTTTAAATTACCGATATTTTCTATAAAATAATCTAAATGTGGAGCAATAAAAAATAGATTCTTTTCACAAACTATTTCTAAAACCCAAGCTGCTTTTATAGATATTTTAGAATCCGATGCAAACATAATTTCAACTAAATATGGCATTAGTTCTGTATTTTCCAGCACTAAATATGCAACACGCTCTCTATTTATACGTTTTGCATTTTCAATATTTGTAAGTTGTTTTATTAAGAAATTTTTTGTCAAGATTTATCTTTTTAATTAAGGATTGCTATCATTAAATTTAAACTAAAAATTGGATTTACATTTTCAACTTTCTAATTTTCAACATCTTTATCTTTCTTTTTTGGTGATAATTTATACAATAAATACGCAAATGCAACGATTATGTGAAGTATAACTACAACCATAATTGTATAAAACCAAAAGTTTGAAATTGCCATAATAATAATTTGATATAAATTTATAAAAAGAATAGTATATCTTTAAATTTTAAAGAAAAAAGTTATGAGGTTTTATGTTTTATTATTAGTTACATTATTTTTTTATTCTGAAGGTTTTTCACAACAAGTGTATTCAAAAAAAGAACCATTTGCACATACCTATTCAATTGTTGCTAGAGATACTGTTACAGGTGAAATGGGTGTAGCGGTTCAATCTCATTGGTTTTCTGTTGGTAGCTTAGTAACTTGGGGAAAAGCTGGAGTTGGGGTTGTTGCTACACAGTCTTTTATAAATCCTTCATTTGGGCCACGTGGCTTAAGTTTACTTGAAAATGGATTAACACCTGAATTGGCTGTTAAAACATTATTAGAATTAGATGAGGGTAGAAAAGTTCGCCAATTAGCAATTTTAGACGTGCACGGAAATGTTGAGGCATATACCGGTGAAAATTGTATTGTTGAGGCTGGGCACTTTGTTGGCAATAATTTTTCAGTACAAGCAAATTTAATGGATAAAAATACTGTTTGGCCAGCAATGGCTGAAGCGTTTAAAAATGCTAAAGGAACTTTAGCGGAAAGAATGTTGCAAGCAATGGAAGCTGCACAAAAAGAAGGTGGTGATATTCGAGGCAAACAATCAGCAGCAATTTTAGTCGTTAAAGCTAAAAGTACCGGTAACGAATGGGAAGATAAAATTGTTGATTTACGTGTGGAAGATAACCCAAATCCGATTCAAGAAATGAGAAGGCTATTAACTATTCATAGCGCATATGAATTTATGAATAAGGGAGATTTGGCTGTTGAAACAGGAAATAATGTATTAGCTAAAGAACATTATATGAATGCTCAAAAATTAAATCCAACTAATTTAGAAATGAAATACTGGTACGCTATAACTTTAGCTAACAATGGAGAATTAGATGAAGCAAAAGAAATTTTAAAAGAATTATTTAAGCAAAATAACAAGTGGAAAGAATTAACACCAAGACTTATAAAACCAAAATTATTAATTGTTTCAGAAGAAGAACTTCAAGAAATTTTAAAATTATAATAAAATGAAAAAAATACTCTTAGGAATTTTAATTATTATTATTCTAATTCAATTTATAAGACCCGAAAAAAATATTTCAAGTGAAAGCATAAATGATATTTCTACTGTAATGGATGTTCCTGAAAACGTACAAGAAATAATTAAAACATCATGTGCTGATTGTCATTCTAATACCACAAAATATCCTTGGTATAGTGAAGTTGCTCCAGTTTCTTGGTATTTAGCGTCACATGTAAATGATGGTAAAAAGCATTTAAATTTTTCAGAATGGGCATCTTATAATAAAAATCAGAAAGAACATATTATTAAAGATTTAAAAAAAGAATTAAAATCTAAAGAAATGCCTTTAAATAGTTATTTATGGATTCATAAAGAAGCTGTGGTTTCTCCAGAACAGTATAAAATTCTTTTAGATTGGGTACAAACTATTAAAGTTGATTAACAAGTTATGAAGTTTAAAGTCTATCATACCATATTTATTAGTTTTTTAGTGCTTTTTTGCATACAATCTTCAGCTCAAGAGCGCCTAAATAAATTCGATTTAAACGGAAAAAGAAATGGTGTCTGGAAAAAATATTATTCAAACAATAATATTAGATATGAAGGAGCTTTTAAAGCTGGAAAAGAAATAGGTGTTTTTAAATATTATGACATTACGGATTCAACGCATCCAACAATTATTAAAACATTTAAACCTAACAGCACTGTTGCAACTGTTAAATTTTATACACCTAAAGGGGCTTTAGAAAGCAGTGGCGAAATGATTGGGAAAAACAGAATTGGAACCTGGTTGTATTATTACCCAGATGAAAAAACATTGATGATTGAAGAAAATTATAAAAATGGTGTTTTAGATGGTGAATATAAAAGTTATTATAAAACAGGAAAAATCACCGAAATACTCAATTATAAAGCAGGAAAATTACATGGAATTGCAAAACGTTTTGCAGATAATGGCGTTTTATTAGATGATTTAAATTATTATAATGGAAAGCTAGAAGGATCAGCAAAGTATTATAATCTATATGGGAAGTTAATATATGCTGGAAATTATAAAAATGACGAAAAAATTGGAGAATGGGAATATTATGAAAATGGTAAAAAAGAAAACAAACCTTAATTAAAACAATAATTATATATTGCAAAAAATTAAAAAAGAATTATTAACTAAAACTATCAAAATTGGATATCTCAAAAATATTTACAAACAACAAAGCGTGGATAGCAGAAAAACTAAATAAAGATGAGGACTACTTTACTAACTTAGGTAAAGGTCAAAATCCACAAATATTATACATCGGTTGTTCAGACAGTAGAGTATCAGCTGAAGATTTAATGGGTGTTCAACCAGGAGATGTTTTTGTACATAGAAATATTGCGAATATGGTTCCTAATACAGACTTAAATGTAATGTCAGTAATTAATTATGCAGTAAGTCATTTAAATGTAAAGCACGTTGTGGTTTGTGGACATTATTCTTGTGGAGGGGTAAAAGCAGCAATGCAATCTGAAGATTTAGGTATTTTAAATCCGTGGCTAAGAAATATACGTGATGTGTATAGATTGCATCATACCGAACTAGATTTAATTAAGGACGAAGATAAAAAATATGACAGATTGGTTGAATTAAATGTTCAAGAACAATGTGTTAATGTGTTAAAAACTTCTGATGTTCAAAAAGCTATTTTAGACAAACATATTACAGTGCACGGTTGGGTATGGGATATACACACAGGTAAATTAATAGATTTAAAAATTGATTTTGATAAAATATTAAAGGATATTAGAGAGATTTACCGTTTATCAATTGATAATTAGACATTAATTTAGATTTTATTTCTAAGTAATAAGCATAAAAAAACCTTCTTAAATTATTAAGAAGGTTTTTTTAATTATTGTGTTATTCTCTAAACAAAGAATTTGATAATAAACAATACTGCTATTATAAGCATTATTGGTTTTACTTCTTTATACCTTCCTGTTAGTAATTTTAACAATACAAAAGATAACATTCCAAAAACAATACCTTCAGCAATACTATAAGTTAAAGGCATCATTATAATTGTAAAGAATGCTGGAATTGCTTCTGTAAAATCTGTTAAATCAATTTTCATTATTGGAGAAATCATAAACAATCCAACAATTATTAATGCTGGAGCTGTTGCCGCAGCAGGAATAATCATAAATAATGGTGCAAAAAATAATGACAAAGCAAACATAATTGCAACTGTTAAGGCTGTCATACCAGTTTTACCACCTTCTGCTACACCTGCTGCACTTTCTACATACGTTGTTACTGTTGAAGTTCCTAAAATTGCTCCTACAAAAGTACCAATAGAATCTGCAAATAAAGCCTGTTTTACTCTCGGAACTTTACCGTCTTTATCTAACATTCCAGATTTTGAAGAAACTCCAACCAATGTGCCAACCGTATCAAACATATCTACAAATAAGAATGTAAATAAAACGATTAACATATCTATTGTAAATACTTGCGAAAAGTCAAATTTGAAGAAAATTGGCTCAATTGATGGAGGTAAGCTCACTAAAGTAAAATCATCTGGAATAACAGTTACTCCAACAAATAAACCAAGAATAGTTGAAGTTAAAATTCCAATTAAAATAGCTCCTTTTATTTTTTTAGTTAATAAAACTCCAATAATTAATACGCCAGCCAATCCAACTAACACAGCTGGTTCTTTCATACTTCCTAAAGTAACTAACGTCGCAGGGTTATCAACTATTAAACCAGTTCCTTTTAAACCAATAAAAGCTATAAATAATCCTATACCTACGGAAACTGCATGTTTTAAATTTAAAGGAATTGAATTAACAATAAGCTCTCGAATATTAAAAGCAGTTAATAATATAAAGATGATCCCTTCTAAAAATACTGCTGTTAAAGCAAACTCCCAAGAGTAGCCCATTCCAAGTACAACTGTAAATGCAAAAAAAGCATTTAATCCCATTCCTGGCGCTAAGGCAAAAGGTAATTTAGCAACTAAAGCCATTACTAAAGTTGCTATAACAGCAGATAAGGCTGTTGCAGTAAAAACTGCATCTTTGTCCATTCCAGCTGCACTTAAAATACTAGGATTTACAGCTAAAATATACACCATTGTCATAAAGGTGGTAATTCCGGCTACAATCTCTGTTTTTAAGGTTGATTTATTTTCTGTTATTTTAAAAAACTTGTCTAACATAATATTATTTTAAATATTCCATTTAATTCCTAAAGTTGGTCTTCCTTTAATAGCATCGCTTCCACCTCCAAAGTTTGAGGAAATCTCAAGCTCTCCTCCTACTGAAAAACTCTTATTTAAATGATACCATAATTGAGGTTCTGCCAAAAACACATTTAAATCTGTATAACCAAAAGCAAAATCTCCTTTTTCTGTCCAATAATCTGCAAAACCAGAAAAAGTTAATTTCTCAGGCACTAAATTCCAATACCAAGTTCCGGTAATTTGAAAATTTCCTTCTCCTGCTCCAGTAAAAGCCTTATAACCTGCATAAGTTGAGAACCCCCAAGTTGCATTTCCTTTTGAATAGTTTGCTCCAAAAATCCAAGCTTCAGGAATTGTAAAACCATTTGTATGTCCTGCATTGTATTCCACATGCAACCCAACTGGCATTTTTTCAGTTTTTAAAACACGTGCAATTTCAAAATAAGCTAAACCTGTTCCAGTTGCCGAATTGTAATCAAAATCAACAAATGTAAATGTATTACCGTATTTGTCAATTTTAAATAATTCAAAAGTAGTTGTAAGGTGTCCTCTTTCAAAATCGTTATGCAGTTGAAAATTTTGGGCAGTAACAATGGTTGCTACTAAAATTGTAAAAAGTGTGGCTAATTTTTTCATTATAAAGTGGTGTTGATGGTTAATAAAATTAAGCTCCAAAAATACTTCATAAAACACTATCTAAACAGCTATTCAAAATTCAATTATTAACACTTAATTAACTATTTATAATGAAAATAAATAATAAAGTTTTTAAAATGCATTGTGCTTTTTTACTTTTTTTGAATAATTATTAATAAAAATCAATTTTCAGAATAAAAAAATAAGTCTTTTTAATATAAAATTGAAATTATACAATATTGTTCCTACAAAATAAATAATTCAATAAAAGCAATTAATTAACTTGATTCTCAACAACTTGTGTTGTAACTTTAAATGTATATTCTAAAACATAATTACTTATGAAACGATCAAGGTTATTAACCCGCCTTTGGGGGTTTCAAAATAAGTTTGGTTTTATTTCAGATAACGCCATTTCAGAAATTGCCCAAAAATTAAGGGTTTCAAAAATTGAAATTGAAGGAGTTATTTCATTTTACCACTTCTTCCACCGACAACCAACTGGAAAATACATTATTTACTTAAACAATAGTATTATTTCAGAATTTAAAGACTTTGAACAAGTAAAAGTAGCTTTCGAAAAAGAAACAGGATGTACTTTTGGAAACTATTGTAACAATCCATTATTTTCTTTGTTTGAAACGTCATGTATTGGTTTAAGTGATCAAGAAACAGCTGCACTCATTAATTTTTATCCTTTTACTAACTTAACTCCTAAAAAAGTAAAAAGAATTATTAATCATTTAAAAATCGGAAAAGATTTAAGTGAAATCGCGGACAATCCTACTAGTAAAATTCAATACACGCCTGCCGAAGATAAAACAATCTTCTTTAGAAATTATACACTTGGTAATTCATTAAAAAAATTAGTAAAAAATACTCCTGATGCATTGTTAGAAAGCATATTTCAGTCAAAATTAAAAGGACACGGTGGCGCATTTTTTTCTACAGGCTTAAAATGGAAATACTGTAAAGAGAGTACGTCTGAAAAAAAATATATTATTTGCAATGCTGACGAAGGCGAACCAGGAACTTTTAAAGATAAGTCTTTACTAAATAATATGCCCGGTTTAATTATTGAAGGAATGGTTGTTGCCGCATATATAACGGGAGCAAAAAAAGGTATTATTTATCTACGCGCAGAATATAAATATTTACTTGAAAAATTAAAAAATACAATTGCAAAGTTTAAAGAAAACGGATTTTTAGGAAAGGAAATTTGTGGAATTAAAAATTTTAATTTTAATATCACTATTCAACTTGGAGCTGGAGCCTATGTTTGTGGAGCGGAAACTGGATTAATAGAATCTTTGGAAGGTAAACGTGGAGAACCAAGAATCCGAAAATATTTTCCAACAGAATATGGATATTTAGGATACTCAACTGTTGTAAATAATGTTGAAACCTTTGCAAAAGCTGCTAGAATTATTGAATTAGGAGCTGACTTTTTTACAAATATTGGTACCAACAATAGTAAAGGAACAAAAATATTAAGTATTTCGGGCGATGTCGCAAAACCCGGTATTTATGAAGTTGAATGGGGAATTACCGTAAAAGAATTACTTCTATTATCTCAAGCTACAGCACCTTACTATATTCAAATTACTGGACCATCTGGCGAATGTATCAACGAATCTGAATTTAATAGAAAAATTTGTAAAGAAGACTTGCTTTGTGGAGGAGCTGTTATGGTTTTTAATCATTACAGAAGTGTTATTCAAATTATAGAAAACTTTATCAAATTTTTTAACAAAGAATCTTGTGGAGCTTGCACTCCTTGTAGAGCTGGAAACCAAATTCTCTATGAAAAAATTAAAAAAATGAAACATGGAATTTGTACAACAAAAGATTTAAATGACATTAAAGAATGGGGGAAAATAATTGCACTTGGCAGCAGATGTGGCTTAGGACAAACCTCCGCAAATACTTTTGTAATGGCGTTGGATAAATTTAAAGATTATTTTGATTTAAAAGTAATGAGTTGTGACTCCAATTGTAATGTTGAATTTGACATGGAAGCAGCTGTTTATGATTATGACTATTTGATAAAAGATACCCAACATTAAGTTTAATATTGTATTAATGGGCTTAGTTGTCTATTTAAATTTTTTATTGTTTTTGTATTTTTTAGATGTATTTATTAGAATAAATGTATTTTATATGACATATATCATATAAAATTTATATTTATTACAAACAAATAATATAACAAATAATAACTAAATATATATTGTGCAAAAAAAAATGTTCGTTTTATTAAAAAAAAAACAATTGCCCCTATAAATCAATTCATTATAGATAAATCTAATGAAAAGGTTTGAGAACCTTTTATAAAAAGTGTTTAAGTCGTAACTTTAGTTACAGCAAATAACAATAATTTTTCTTATGGATAGAACACATCTATTAAACAAACTTTGGGAATACCAAAATCAATTTGGATTTATATCAGATGAGGCAGTCTCTAATATTTCAAAAAAATTAAATGTCTCAAATATTGAAATTGAAAGTGTTATCTCTTTTTATCACTTTTTTCATAAAAAACCAACAGGTAAACACACCATTTATTTAAACAACAGTATTATTTCCGAATTAAAAGGTTTTGAAGCCGTTAAAACAGCTTTTGAAAAAGAAACAAACTGTACTATCAATGAACAAGGAAATGAAGAATTTTCTTTATTTGAAACTTCATGTATTGGTTTAAATGATCAAGAACCTGCTGCGCTTATAAATTTTATGCCTTTTACAGACTTAACTCCTAAAAAAGTTAAACTGATTATTCAAAAAATTAGAAATGGTGAAAATGTAAAAGAATTTGCAAGTAAAGTTAAAAGCAAAATACAATACATTCCTAAGGAAGATAAAGCCATCATATTTAGACCTTACGAAATGGGTAAAAGCATTAAAATAGGTTTAAAACATTCACCACAGGAAATTGTAGATAAAATTTCTAAATCTAAATTATTAGGATTAGGAGGTGCATTTTTCCCAGTTGGTTACAAATGGCAATCTTGCAAAAATAATGAAGATGATGCCAAATATATTATTTGCAACGCAGATGAAGGAGAGCCCGGTACTTTTAAAGATAGAGCCCTTTTTCAATACTTACCTGGGTTACTTTATGAAGGTATGATATTAGCAGGATATGCAACTGGTGCTAAAGAAGGTATTATATATTTACGTGCAGAATACCAATACTTATTACCTGAACTTGAAAAATTATTAGAAACATTTTATGAAAATAATTTACTGGGTGAAAATATTTTAGGTGTTAATGGGTTCGATTTCAACTTACGCTATCAACTTGGGGCTGGTTCTTATGTTTGCGGTGCTGCATCAGCTTTAATAGAATCTATGGAAGGTAGAAGGGGCGAGCCACCAGTACGTATGTGGTCTGCTACAAAACACGGATTTAAACACAAACCAACCATTGTAAACAATGTAGAAACATTGGCTTACGCATCTAGAATTATAGAATTAGGCGAAGATTTTTATTTAAACTTAGGTACAGAAGAATCTCCAGGTACAAAACTAATAAGTATCTCTGGAGATATTGCTAAACCAGGAATTTATGAAATAGAATATGGCACTACTTTTAAAGAACTTTTATCTATAGAAATGAGTCAGGCAACGGCACCTTATTTTCTTCAAGTAAGTGGTCCTTCGGGTGATTGTTTAAATAGTTCAGAATTTAATCGAAGAATTTGTAAAGAAGATATTTTATGCGGTGGAGCACTTATGGTATTTAACCGAAATAGAGATATTCTTCAAATTTTGAGAAATTTTATGGAGTTCTTTAAAGAAGAATCCTGTGGAGTTTGTACACCTTGTAGAGCTGGAAATTTTATTTTAACTGAAAGAGTAAAAAAAATACAACGTGGTTTATGTGCTCAAGAAGATTTAGACGAAATAAAACAATGGGGGAAAATTATCAAACTTTCTAGCAGATGTGGCTTAGGTAAAACATCTCCAAATTCACTAACGATGGCTATTGATAAATTTCCAGAATATTTTAATATAAAAATAGCGCCTACAAACCTCGATCAACTTGTAGAGTTTGATATGGAAGAAGCCACTCACGAATTTGATAGTTTTATTAAAGACACACAATTATAGTTTTAAAAATATATAAAAATGAAAAATATATCATTTAAAATAGACGGAAGAGATTGTACGGCTGAGCAAGGCCAAAACCTAATTGAAGCTGCCAAACAAAACGGGGTTTTTATCCCTACTTTATGTCATTTCAAACATTTAAACCCACTGGGAAGTTGTAGAGTTTGCACCGTTAAAAATAATGGACGAACTATTGCTGGCTGTACCTTAAATGTTGATGAAGGAATGGATATTGAGGTAAATACACCAGAACTATTAGATGCTCGAAAAGCTATTTTAGAAATGATGTTTGTTGAAGGCAATCACTTCTGCCCTTCTTGCGAAAAAAGTGGGGATTGTCAAATGCAAAATTTAGGTTATGAAACAGGTATTAGATATACACGTTTTCCTCATTTATTTGTAGATAGAATTGTAGATGCTCGTCCAGAACGAATTGTTGTAAATCAAAACCGCTGTATCAAATGTAAACGTTGTATTGAAGAGATTAAAACAAACGATGGAAATAGTGTATTTAGCTTTACAAATCGTGGAAATAGTACATTGGTTTCTGTAGATTATGAGCAAGAAGCAAAACTTTCAGATGCGCAAGCAGCTTATGCAATGCAAATTTGCCCAACAGGATCTATCCTAGTTAAAGGGCAATCCTTTGGAAAACCATTTGGAGATCGCCTGTTTGACCATACAAATGAGGGTAAAAATATTTCATTAAAAGAAATAAAAAAACATAAAACTACCAATAAGAAAAAACGAATTGCAACTACATCTTTAGCTGGTTGTTTTGGCTGCCATATGTCTATGTTAGATGTTGATTTAGGTTTGTTAGATTTACTAGAAGTTGTAGAGTTTCATAAATCTCCTATTACTGATTTTAAAAATTTTACTGAGCATTGCGATATTGGACTTATTGAAGGTGGTTGTTGTAATACACATAATATTGAAGTACTTAGAGAATTTAGAAAACATTGCGATATTTTAGTTTCTGTAGGTGAATGTGCTATTTGGGGAGGCGTTCCAGCAATTAGAAATACCGTTCCTTTAGAAGAGTGTTTAAGAGAAGCTTATTTAGATTCTATGACTAGCGAAGAAGGTGAAACAATAATCCCTAACCACGAAGATATTCCTAAAATACTAAACAAAGTATATTCTAACCACGAAGTTGTAAAAATAGACTACCATATTCCTGGTTGTCCTCCAAATGCAAATCATATATGGAATGTTGTTAAACACATTCTTTTTGAAGAAGAATATTCTATTGCATATCCAGAATTTAAATATGATTAACTACTAAAACAGTAAAAATGAACAAGAAAAAAATAGTTATAGAACCCGTTACGCGTGTTGAAGGACATGGCAAAGTGACCATTAAATTAGATGAAAATGGAAAAGTTGAAGATGCCTTTTTACATATAGTAGAATTTAGAGGTTTTGAAAAATTTATTCAAGGGCATCCGTATTGGGAAGCTCCTGTTTTAGTACAACGTTTATGCGGTATATGCCCGGTAAGTCATCATATTGCCGCAGCTAAAGCAATTGATCAATTAGTAGGTATAGATCCAGAGAATTTAACTACTACAGCAACTAAACTTCGTAAATTATTACATTACGGACAAGTTTTTCAATCGCATTCATTACACTTTTTCTATTTAGCATCTCCAGATATTTTATTTGGTGTTAATGCTCCTGCCGAAAAAAGAAATATTGTTGCAGTTGCACAAGCAAATCAAGAACTTGCCAAAAAAGGTATTTTAATGCGAAAATTTGGTCAAGAAATTATTAAAGCCTTGGCTGGTAAAAAAATACACGGAATTTTAGCTGTTCCAGGAGGAGTTCATAAAACATTTACCAAAGAAGAACGCGAATATTTTTTAGATGGAAAACAAATTCCAAATGTAGATACAATGATAGAATGGTCGAAAGAAATTATCGACTTTATGAAAAACTATCATTTTGAAAATGCACAATGGATAGATAATTTTGCTGCATACCCATCAAATCACTTAGGTTTAGTTGATAAAAAAACTGGTGCTATGGAATTATATGATGGTCGACTTCGCTCTATAGATTCTGAAGGAAATGAACTGTTAAATATTCCAGATACTGAATATCGTAATCATTTTAAAGAAGCTGTTGAGCCTTGGTCTTACCTAAAATTCCCTTATATGACAAAATATGGAAGAGAAAAAGGTTGGAATCGTGTTGGGCCATTAGCACGTATGAATACTTGTTCGTATATTCCTACTCCTTTTGCAGAGATTGAACGTCAAATATTTAAAGGGTACACACAAAATAAGCCAAATAATATGACAATGCATACGCATTGGGCACGTTTAATTGAGATGTTGCATTGTGCTGAATTAATAAAAGATTTATTGTTGGATGATGATTTAATGGGTACTGATTTAGTTACAAAAGGGACTCCAAGAAACAAAGGAATAGGTATTATTGAAGCACCTAGAGGTACACTTATTCACGAATATCATACGGATGATAAAGGCTTAATTACCAAATGTAATTTAATAGTTTCAACAACGCATAATAATGAAGCTATGAATCGTGGAGTTCGAGCTGTTGCTAACGAGGTTTTAAGTGAAAAACCTGAAATAACAGAACCAATGCTAAATCAGGTTGAAATGGCTATTAGAGCTTACGACCCTTGTTTAAGTTGTGCAACTCACGCTTTAGGACAAATGCCATTAATAGTACAATTAGAAGATCATAAAGGAAATTTAGTTGATGAAAAAATTAGATAACATTCTTATTATTGGAATAGGAAATAACACTCGTCAAGACGATGGTCTTGGCTGGTGTTTTTTAGATAGTTTATTAAAAGAAGGTTACAACGAAGAAAATTTATTATACAAATATCAATTAATGGTAGAAGATTCCGAATTGATAGCTGATTATGATACAGTATTTTTTGTTGATGCTTGTATTTCAGAACTAAAAAATGGTTTTGAAATTGATCGTATTTACCCTGCTGAACAAGTAGCGTTTTCTACTCATGAAGTTCCTCCAAATCAAATATTAAACTTGTGTGAAACCATTTATAATAAAAAACCAAAAGCATTTATGATAAAAATACAAGGATATGCTTGGGATATTGAGATTGGACTAAGTAAAAAAGCGCAAGAAAATTTAACAAAAGCAATTGCTAATTTTAAACTCTTAGATATTTAAAATCATTAAATTTGCCTTTTAATTTTATTGAAATGCAAAAAGAATTTATTCCAAAATTGTTTTCACTTTTAAAACAAGGAATATCTAAAGAAACTTTAATCAAAGACATTCTATCTGGTTTAATTGTAGGGATTGTTGCACTTCCTCTAGCAATTGCATTTGCAATAGCTTCTGGTGTTTCTCCTGAAAAAGGTATTATTACAGCTGTAATTGCCGGATTTGTAATTTCGGCTTTTGGTGGTAGTAGGGTGCAAATTGGAGGTCCAACTGGTGCTTTTATAGTTATTGTTTACAGTATTGTGCAACAACATGGTGTAAATGGACTTACCATTGCAACTTTCATGGCTGGTTTTATTATAATTATAATGGGCTTTGCTAAATTGGGTAATTATTTAAAATTCATTCCCTATTCATTAATTGTTGGTTTTACAAGTGGTATTGCTCTTATTATTTTCTCTTCACAAATAAATGATTTTTTAGGATTAAATATTTCAAATGTCCCTGCTGGTTTTATAGATAAGTGGATTGTGTATTTTAATAATTTTAGCAATATTAATTATTATGCAATTGCAATTGCAGTAGCAACAATAATAATAACGATATCTTTTCAAAAAATAGTACATAAAATTCCAGGATCTATTGTTGCCATTTTACTTGCAACGCTTGTAGTTCAATATTTTAATATTCCTGTAGCTACTATTGAAAGTAATTACGGTGAAATTCCTAGCAGTATTAGTTTACCTTCAATACCAAAAGTTGATTTTGAAATTATAAAAGCACTTATACAACCCGCGTTTGCAATTGCTATTTTAGGAAGTATAGAGTCACTGCTCTCTGCAGTTGTTTCGGATTCTATGATAGGTGGTAAACACCGTTCAAATATGGAATTGGTAGCGCAAGGAGCTGCCAATGTTTTTACAGCTATTTTTGGTGGAATTCCTGCAACTGGTGCTATTGCAAGAACCGCAACTAATGTTAAAAATGGTGGTAGAACTCCAATTGCAGGTATCGTTCACGCTCTAGTTTTACTTGCAATTATGTTACTATTTGCTCCCTATGCAAAGTTAATTCCAATGTCCTGTTTGGCAGGAATCTTAATTGTTGTAGCTTACCATATGAGTGAATGGAGACAATTTAAATCTATTTTAAAAGGAAATAAAATGGATGTTATTATTTTGCTTACTACCTTCTTTTTAACTGTTGTTTTTGACTTAATTTTAGCTATAGAAATTGGAATTGTACTTGCAAGTCTTATGTTTATGAAAAGAATGAGCGAGTCTGTTCACATTAAAAATATTTCTTCTGAAAACAGAACAAGCGAACACCTTTTTGATGAAGAATTATCAAATTTACCAAAAGAAGTACTTCTTTATGAAATAAATGGTCCCTTATTTTTTGGAGCTGCTAGGCAATTTCAAGAAACAATTACTACATTTAACAATGATTATAAAATTGTTATTTTAAGAATGCGCTATGTCCCTATGATTGATGCTACTGGATTTCAAAGCTTAAAAGAAATAATAAAAACGTTTAAAGATGAAGGTGTTTTAATAATTTTATCAGGAATTAGTCCGGATTTAAGAGCAGACTTCAGAAAAAACGACATTTATACACTTATTGAACGAAAGTATATTGTTTCAAATATAAGTATGGCAATTTCAAGAGCTGTAAATCATTTAAAATTAAAAGAATAAAAAATATTTTAAATTAATATTAGAATATCACGATAACCTAATGCTATACCTATTGCCAATTATCAATTAAAACCTAATAGTTTGAATTAATTTCCAAATGCAGTAATTACCAATCTTCTACTTCCTCCATAATCTCTGTGTTCACACAAATAAATGCCTTGCCAAACACCTAAATTTAAGTTGCCATTGGTTATAGGAATCTGAATTGAACTTCCTAATAGTGAGCTTTTTATATGGGCAGGCATATCGTCCGACCCTTCATAAGTATGAATATAATATGGCATATTTTCAGGAACCATATTGTTAAAATGATTTTCAAAATCGGTTCTAACAGTAGGATCTGCATTTTCATTAATGGTTAAACTTGCCGAAGAATGCTTTATAAAAACTTGTAATTGCCCAATTGAAATTTGTTTCAATTCGGGCAACGCATTTATAATTTCAGAAGTAATTAAATGAAATCCTCTTTTAGCTGGTTTTAAACTTATTTCTTTTTGATAAAATTCCATAAACTCAATTATACTTTAGCAATAATTTCATCTGCAATAGCCAAACAAGCTGTTGCTGCAGGTGATGGCGCATTTATTACGTGAATATTATTATGTTGTTTTTCAATCTTAAAATCATCAACCATATTACCATCGTAATCTATAGCCTGCGCCCTAACTCCAGATCTTGCAGGTTGCACATCATTTTCGGTGAGTGAAGGCATCATTTTTTGAAGCTCTTTTACAAACAAGCGTTTAGAGAAAGCTCGTTTGTATTCATCAATTCCTTTGCGCCAATGTTTGCCAAATAACTTCCAAGTCCCACTAAAAGTTAAAGCTTCAAAAGTATCTTTTAAACTAAAACTTGTTCTGTTATAACCTTCTCTTTTAAATGTAAAAACAGCATTTGGTCCACATTCTATACTTCCATCAACCATTCTTGTAAAATGAACTCCTAAAAATGGAAATTTCGGATCTGGCACAGGATACACTAAATTTTTAATTTTATGAGAAGCTTCTGGGGTTAATTCAAAATAATCGCCTCTAAAACCAACAATTTTTACGGCTAATTTTATATTGTCTTTTTTAGCATTTCTATCGGATTGTAAACCTGTACAAAAAATTACTTGTGATGCTTCAAAAACACCAGCATTTGTTTTAAGAATTGTCTTATTATTTGAAGAATCTATCGTTTTTACTTCACAAGAAGCATAAAATTTACTTTTGGCATTCCTTCGTTCTATTTGGCTTATAAACTCTCTACAGACTCCAACATAATCTATGATACCTGCGGATGGAACCCAAATTGCTTTTATGCCCTTTATAAAAGGTTCTTTCTGAAAAATTTCTTCTGGAGTTAAAAAGGAAATTCCTGCTGTTCCATTTTGAATTCCTCTTTTATAAATATCATCTAAAATTGGAAGTTCCTCTTCTTTTGTTGCAACAATAATTTTTCCACAAACATCATGTTTAACATTATTTTTAGTTGCAAAATCAACTAATTGTGTATGACCATTATTACAATTTTTAGCTTTATAACTTCCTGGTTTGTAGTAAATACCAGAATGCATTACACCTGAATTTCTTCCCGTTTGATGCTTACCAGCTTCAGGTTCTTTCTCTAAAATAGCAATAGATTTATTAGGAAATTTTAATTGCAATTTATAGGCTGAAGCTAAGCCAACTATACCGCCTCCAACAACAATAAAATCGTATTTATTGGACATATTTTGTTTTTCCAACAAAGTTCAGCAAAACAAAAGAAATTAAAAAGAAAACTGCCAAAAACAATACACTATATTGCATAGAACCTGTTAAAGATACTAACAATCCGAATACAAGCATTCCAAAAACGATTGCAAGTTTTTCTGTAACATCATAAAAACTAAAATATGTTGCGTGGTCTTTAGTTTCTGGTAATAATTTAGAGTAGGTAGAACGAGAAAGTGACTGAATGGCTCCCATTACCAATCCGATTAGTGCTCCTAATCCATAAAAATATAGATGTATATTTTCTTGAGACTTATCTAATAAAAAGGCTACAAAACATACTATCGCCCATATTAAGACTGTAATTTTTAAAGTTGTGATATTTCCAATTCTGTCCGACAACCTAGAAAATGCAAAAGCACCAATAATACCAACAATTTGCACCAATAAAATAACAGCGATTAAATCTAACGTTGGCAAGCCCAATTCTTTACTTCCAAAAATACCAGCCATTAAAATAATAGTCTGCACTCCAATACTATACATAAAAAAAGAACTTAAAAATAATTTTAATTCTGGATGCTGTTTTAATTCTTTGGCTACTATTTTCAATTCGTGTAAACCTTTCCATATAAAATCTTTAGCAGGTTTTCTGTTATAAACATTATTTGGGAGCTTTGCATACGTTATTTGAGCAAATCCAAACCACCAAACACCTACAATTAAAAATGTTACTCGAGTTGTAAAACCTGCATTAGGCAATCCAAATAATTCAGGTTTATTTATCATTACTAAACTTAACAACAGTAAAAAAACAGATCCAGAATAGCCAAAAATAAACCCTTTTGCACTTACATCATCTTGTTGTTCTGGATGTGCTACTTCCGGTAAGTATGCATTGTAAAATACTATACTTCCCCAAAAACCAATACTTGCCAAAATTGTAAATACAATACCTACCCATAAAGTTGATTCTCCTTTAAAAAAGAATAAACTCATTACAGATAGAGAACCTAGCAAACAAAATGCTTTTAAAAATTTTAATTTATTACCTGTATAATCTGCAATACCAGATAATATTGGAGAAATAAATGCGACAATTAAAAAGGAAAAAGCAAGGGTATAATCATATAAAGTAGTTGGATTCCATTGCGTGCCCAAAAAAGTAATTTTACCTTCAATATTTGCGAATGATTCAGTTAAACTACTGTAATAAATTGGAAAAACTGCTGTACTAATAACTAATGAATACACTGAATTTGCCCAATCGTAAAAAGCCCACGCATTTATTAATTTTTTATCTCCTTTTTTTAACATAAATTTTTTAACTAAAAAACCGCCTCAATTTTAGAAGCGGTTTACAATATACTATAAATATTTTTCTCAATTTTAAAATTGATTTCTATTGCACATTGTATTGCTTTGCTAACTTAACGGCTGTTGGTAAATAAGCTTTTAAATTAGCTATTCTAGTTTCATTAGAAGGGTGTGTACTTAAAAACTCTGGTGGCGATTGACCAGATTCTGTTCTTTGGCTCATTCTAATCCAAACATTAATAGCTTCCTCTGGCTGATAACCTGCCATAATCATAAAAACCATTCCTAATTTATCGGCCTCTGTTTCATGTTTTCTACTGTAAGCTAACATTCCAACTTGAGACCCAACTCCGTAAATTGTATTCCATAACTGTTGTGTTTTTGGGTCTTTATTATTTGTCCCAATTGCTACTGCTATACCTCCCAACTGCTGTCCATAAGCACTTGTCATACGTTCTTGACCGTGTTTTGCAAAAGCGTGTGCAATTTCATGTCCCATAACGGCCGCAATACCATCTGTATTAGCACAAATTGGTATAATACCTTGGTAGAAAACCACTTTCCCTCCTGGCATGCACCAAGCATTTACATTTGGATCATCTATTAAATTAAATTCCCATCGATAACTATCAGCTTCACTTACCATATTATTGGCTCTCATAAACTTATCAACTGCTTTAGAAATTCTAAGACCTACAGATTGTACTTCATTGGTCATTTTTAGATCAGAAGAAACTTTATTCTCTTTTAGAAAACCTTCATATTGCGCAAAACTTGCAGGTAATATTTGAGCATCACTTACTAAATTAATCCGTTTTCTCCCAGTAATTGGAACTGTACTACAGCTAATTACAAATAGCAATACTAATGTTAAGGAAATTATTTTTTTCATTTTTCACTTATTTAATTGTTATTTTTTTGTTTAATGTAACAAATTCTATCTTTACCCACAAATTTAACATTAACAATGCAACAAAATAAATCTAATCCTTTAACTAAAACAAAAAATATTCCAAAAATTTCAAGATCCATAATTATAATAGGAAAAATACTGCAATGCATTGCGCCGCGGCTTGCAACATCATATGTAATTAAACTGTTTGGAACTCCTATAAGATTTAAAACGCCAGAACGTGAAAAAATGATGGCTAAAAGCGCACAAAAAGAAATGCTTTTAATTCCTGAATTAAATAAAAAAGTAATGGTCTACACCTATGGTTATTCTAAAAGAAAAGTACTATTAGTGCACGGTTGGTCCGGAAGAGGAACACAATTGTATAAAATTGCAGATAAATTATTAGAAAACGGATTTATGACGATAAGCTTTGATGCCCCTGCACATGGGAAATCTGAAGGAAAATATACTATGATGACCGAATTTATTGCAATTAATAAATTTTTAGATAATAAATATGGTCCTTTTGAATTTGCTATAGGACACTCTTTAGGTGCAATGGCTGTTTTAAACAGCATTAAGCAAGGTTTAACTTTAAAAAAAGCTATAATTATTGGGTCTGGTGATATTATTACAGATATCATTAATGTATTTGTTAACAAATTAGAACTAAAACATAAAATGGCAAAAAAGATGAAACGCTATTTTTTTAAAAAATATGGAGAAGATATTGATAATTACTCAGCAAGTATCGCCGTAAAAAGTGTTAAAATTCCAACATTAATAATTCATGATACTGAAGATAGTGAAGTTCCTGTAAGTTGTGCGCATAGTATTCGTCAAAATACAGAACAAGGGGAACTTTTAATAACAAATGGATTGGGACATACCAGAATATTAAAAGATAATTTTGTAGTAAATAGTATTATTGAATTTATAAAAAGAAATTCTTAAAATGAAAAAATTACTCTTATTTATAGTTGCCTTTACGGCTGTAGTTTCAAAAAATTATTCGCAAGAAAAAAAAGAAAAAATTATGATTAAAAAGATTAATAAAACGGAAGAACAATGGAAAAATGAACTTACCGATCAAGAATATTATGTTTTAAGAGAAAAAGGAACAGATCGTCCAAGTGAAGGAGGCTTAACCTCCCATTTTGAAAAAGGAACCTACCATTGTGCAGCGTGTAATATGCAACTATTCGAATCTAATAGTAAATTTCAATCGCATTGTGGTTGGCCTTCTTTTGATGATGCCATTGAAGGAACAGTTAATTATGTTAGAGATATAAGCCACGGTATGATTAGAACTGAAATTATTTGTGCTGCTTGCGATGGACATTTAGGTCATATTTTTGATGATGGACCAAAAGAAACAACTGGTAAACGTTATTGTGTAAATACATCATCTATAAAATTTGTTAAGGCAAATAAATAGATTCAAAGTGATACATACATATTAGTGCTAAAAAAAGGCTTAGAATTTAAATTCTAGGCCTTTTTTGATATTATTTTTTAAATTGGAGACACTTATTTATTCACACCAATTCTCCAAACTTGAGAATTAATTGAGTCGATTGAATTATCCCAATCTTTAAGGGCATTTGCCCAACTTCCTTCACCATAAATTTCTTCATAATACTTTTTAATTCCTTCATTATCTTCATCCATTTCAGCCCAATTATTAAAAGTCCAAACTATTGCAACATCTCTTCCCTCATCATCTCTAAATTGATTGTTATAAACATTTAAACTTCCCTCGCCCCTCTTCTCATGAGCTTTTTTAACTTTTTCAATAAATTCGCTAAACTTATAATCTTGTCCTTTTTTCACATCGATAAACCAAATGTTTTCAAGTTTTGGAGTATCTGAAGAATCTCCATCATAAGAAAGTTTAGAATTATAGCGCCAAAATTCATTTCTTCCATATTCTAAAACAGTTGGAGATACATTTTTATCCCAATCATTTCCGTGTGCAGTATCGTTTGGTCTTTTATCCAAATCTGAAAAAGTACAAGGACCCATAACCCAAACATACCAACCTGTTTCTTTACCAGTTATAATCATATCTAAAGAAGCTTTAAATACTCCTTCTTTATGATATTTTTCATTATGCGATTTTACAGCAGCTTCAAAAGCCTTTTCCATTCCTATTTTGGCTTTCATAAAGGTGACTTCAACCATTGAATAGGATTCTTTTTCTTCCTGTGCATTTACAGTAAATGTAGTTACCATTAATGCAAATACCAGCGTTGCAATTAAATTTGTTTTTGTTCTCATAGTTAAAAATATTAATTAGTTAGTAGTTAAATATATATCAAATTAATTGATATCAAATTGTAAAATTGGGGTAAATAATTTTTTGTAAATGAAAAAAAAATCAACTTATATTTAATGTAACTTTTGTTACTTTAAAAATCTAATATACTTTAAATTAATTACTTATAAAAATTTTATTTAAAAAAACTTAATTATAGCTTAAATTAATATGAATTTATTCTATAAAAAAAACTTCTATTTTATTAAAAATAGAAGTTTTTTAAAATATATTATTTGACCTATCTAACTTAAACTAAAACTGCCTGAGGAATTTCAATTTTATTACTATACATTTTCCATAATTTATATCCTCCTGCCACATTAACTATATTCTTAATATTGTTATGATTTAATATAAGTTCCGCTAAATAACCTCTCAATCCTTTCTGACAAAAAATGATAATTGGCTTATTTAATGTTTTAATAGTTTCAATATTACTTCTTAGTGAATCTAACGGATAATTAATTGCATTCGGAATAGTACCATTTTCATACTCTTGAACTGTTCTTACATCAATTAGAGTGTAATCATCTAATGTCTTTTCATTTAAAAAATCATTTAATTCTTCAACAGAAACTTGAACACTTTTATTATTTAAAATATTTTCGGTAACAAAACTAGAAACGACAACTGGATCTTTGGCAGGAGAAAATGGTGGTGCATATGCCAAATCTAACTGCCCTAAATCTGTAATTTTTAGTTTTGCATAAATAGCAGTGCTTAAAACATCTACACGTTTATCTACTCCAACTTCACCAAAAAGTTCAGCTCCTAAAATTTCTTCTGTTTTAGTATGGTAATAAATTTCAGTAATTAAATCTTTTTGATTTGGGTAATACCCAGGAGTTGCTCCTGCAACTGTAAGCACCGTTTTAAAAGGAATTTTTAAAGCTTGTAAAGCTTTTGGATTTAATCCTGTACGTGCCAAGGTATAATCAAAAACTTTTACAATAGCCGTTTTATAAGCTCCTTTAAATTGAATATTTTGTCCAACTGCATTTGCTCCTGCTGCTCTACCCGCTTTGTTTGAATGAGTTCCTAGTGGAAAATAATCAAATTGATTGGTTTGTAAATTTTTGATAGCAACATTATCACCTGCGGCAAAAACATCTTTTATTGATGTTTCCATACGCTCATTTACTTTTAATGCGCCATTTCCAATATGTTCGGCGCCGTTTTCAAGTAATAAATCCGTATTTGGTTTTATACCAACACTTAAAATAACAAAATCTGTCTTTATATTAGCACCATCTTTTATTTTTATACCGTTAATTTTCCAATTTTCATCTAATTCAAATTCTGAAACTAAACTAGACGTTAATACTTCAATTCCTTTTTCTTTTAAAACAGTTTCAGCAAAATTTCCAAATTTTTGTTGCCACATAGTTAATATTTGGTTATCACCTTCAATTAGTGTAACCTCTTTTCCAGCTTCTTTTAAATTTTCAGCAACTTCAACACCTATTAATCCTGCTCCAATAACAGTAATGTGCTTTGAATTTGAAGCCAAACCTTCTTTGGTAATTTTATCATAATCAATCATGCTTCTACAAGTTGACCAATTTGTAGCTTTTTCAATATTTTTTATTGGAGGAACAATTGATTTTGCACCTGTTGCAAAAACCAATGTATCATAACTATAATCTCCTTTTTTGGAATACACAATTTTGTTAACTGTGTCAATTTTTAGGATCTCTTCATTTAAACGAACGTCTATATTAAAACGAGTTCTCAATAATTCTGGTTGCACTACAATTAAATTGCTTCTATCTTCAATAATACCAGAAAAAGCATAAGGCATACCACAAGTAGCATAACTTATATTTGCTCCTTTTTCAAACAAAATTATTTCAGCACTTTCATCTTCTCTTCTTGCTTTTGCTGCTGCAGATGGTCCTGCAGATAAACCTCCAATTACTATTATTTTTTTCATTGTAAATTTTTAAATTTATGTGCAAATTTTTGACTTTTTTTTGAAATAGAACGTAATTATTATCACTATTCCGTTTACGTAATTATTGTTACGTTTTATTAATTTATTATTGGTTAAAACTACATTTTATGTTTAATTAATTAAACATTAACTTAATTCATTTTTAATCTAGAAAGGCTCTAAAATATATATGAATACCAAAATTTTTCTTTATGATATTCAAAACATAAAATGAGCATCAGAAAAATTGATTTTTATTGATTTTTGTTATCTTTGCAATTCTAAAAAATTTATGCAAGAATATGTTTAATAATTTAAGTGATAAATTAGATAAAGCCCTTCATGTACTTAAAGGTCATGGAAAAATTACAGAAGTAAATGTTGCTGAAACTTTAAAAGAAGTAAGAAGAGCACTATTAGATGCCGATGTTAACTTTAAAATAGCTAAAAATTTTACAAATACTGTTAAAGAAAAAGCACTAGGACAAGATGTTTTAACATCTTTAAATCCTGGGCAATTAATGGTTAAAATTGTAAAAGATGAACTAACTGAGTTAATGGGTGGAGAAACTGTAGGAATTAACCTTTCAGGTACACCAACAGTTATTTTAATGTCTGGTTTACAAGGTTCAGGTAAAACAACTTTTTCTGGTAAACTTGCAAATTACTTAAAAACTAAAAAAACTAAAAATGTTTTATTAGTTGGTTGTGATGTTTACAGACCTGCAGCAATAAATCAGTTGCAAGTTGTTGGAGAGCAAATTGGAGTTGAAGTTTATGCCGAAGTTGGTAATAATAACCCTGTTGAAATATCTCAAAATGCTTTAAAACATGCAAAAGCCACTGGTAAAAATGTAGTTATTATTGATACCGCAGGTCGATTAGCTGTTGATGAAGCTATGATGACCGAAATTTCGAACATTCATAAAGCTGTAAATCCACACGAAACATTATTTGTGGTAGATTCTATGACCGGACAAGATGCCGTAAATACTGCAAAAGCTTTTAATGATATTTTAAATTTTGAAGGTGTTGTGCTTACAAAATTAGATGGTGATACACGTGGTGGTGCTGCTTTATCTATAAAATCTGTTGTTAATAAACCAATTAAATTTATCGGTACTGGTGAAAAAATGGAAGCAATTGATGTTTTCTACCCAAACCGTATGGCAGATAGAATTTTAGGGATGGGAGATGTTGTTTCTTTGGTAGAAAGAGCTCAAGAGCAATATGATGAAGAAGAGGCTAGAAAAATTCAAAAGAAAATCGCCAAAGATCAATTTGGGTTTGATGACTTTTTGAAACAAATTCAGCAAATCAAGAAAATGGGTAACATGAAAGATTTGATGGGGATGATACCTGGTGCTGGAAAGATGATGAAAGATGTTGATATAGATGATGATGCTTTTAAAGGAATTGAAGCAATGATACATTCTATGACTCCAGACGAAAGAAGTGAACCAAAAACTATTAATGCAACAAGAAAAAAACGAATTGCAAAAGGATCTGGAACAAGTATTCAAGAAGTAAATCAGTTGCTAAAACAATTTACTCAAATGAGTAAAATGATGAAAATGATGCAAGGCGGTGGTGGCAGACAAATGATGCAAATGATGAAAGGAATGGGAAAATAAAATTAAGCTAGGCAAACATAATTATTTGCCTTTTTTTATATAAAAATCGTGAAGAGTTCATTTTTAGATATACTTTTTAATAACAAACTTTATAGAATATATTTTTTTATATTTTTAAGTATTCTAATCTTTAGTTTTTCATATAATAATGGAATATTTTGGGATAATGTGTTGTTTACCTCTAAAATAGGGAATCATCTTTACGAAACGAATGTTTTTAATTGGTACCTTCCAGATTCAATCGATAATGCCCACCCTCCAACATTAGGATTCTTAGTAGCTATTTTGTGGAAACTATTTGGACACCATTTATGGGTAAGTCACTTAGTATTAATCCCTTTTACTATTGGTTTATTTTATCAATTATTTAAGTTTACTGCTTTTTATACTAAACCTAAATATTTAACTATATATGCTTTTATCTTAATAATTGCGGATCCAACACTGTTTACACAACTTGTAATTGTTAGTCCTGAAGTAATTCAATTATTTTTCTTCTTTTTAGCAATAAACTCTATTTTATACCAGAATTATTATTTAAAAATTATTGGATTATTTTTTTTAAGTATTATCAGTTATAGGGGTATGATGCTTTGTGCTGGTATTTTTATTTTTGAAGTTTTAAATAATTATATTATTGATAAGAAAAAAATAAAATCATTATTAAACTCAAAATTTATTATAAGTTATGTTATTGGAAGTATTCCCGCACTTTTGTACTTAACATGGAGGTTAATAGTTAAAGGTTGGATATTTACACATCCAAATTCACCTTGGGTTGAATTTTCAAAATTTGCTTCTTTTAAAGAGTTCTTTAGAAATATAATAGTTTTAATCCATAGATATAATGACTTTGGACGTGTTTTTATTTTTGTTTTAATAATTTATAGTATTTTAAGATTTTACAAAACAATATTTACTGAACAAATAAAACAATTATTATTACTTGCAATGACATCCGTTTTTGTTATTATAATTGCAAGTTTAATAATGACCAATGCTTTTGGGCATCGATATTTTATTGCTTCATATATAGTATTAGCATTGCTATCATTTATAATTCTTATAAAATTCTATAAACGTAAAAAAATAATATATACTCTCTTATTGGTTGGATTAATTTCAGGGAACCTTTGGATTTACCCTAGAAATATTTCACAAGGTTGGGATGCAACTCTTGCCCATTTACCTTATTATGATTTAAGAACTGAAGCTATCAATTACTTAAACAAAAATAATATTGAGATTGAAGATGTTGGTACTTTCTTTCCAAATCTGACTTCCTTAGACAATGTAGATTTAAGTGGGGACATGAGATCTTTTACCCATTTTAATGGTCAAAACGATTACCTGTTTTATTCAAATGTTTATAATTTAACCGATGAAGAATATGAAATCATTGATACAAAGTATACTTTAGTAAAACAATTTAACAAATATAATATTCACGTTAACATCTATAAACTAAAATGATAATTCTTGACGGAAAGAAAACTTCAGCAGATTTAAAAATTGAAATTGCTGAATCAGTAAAAAAACTGAAAGCTTTGGAAAAAAAAACACCTCATTTAGCAGCTATTTTAGTTGGTACTGATGGTGCGAGTATGACCTATGTAAACGCTAAAGTAAAAGCTTGTGAATTGGTTGGTTTTAATTCTACTTTAGTTGATCTTCCTGAAGAAACTTCAGAAGAAAAACTATTAAAAGAAATTGAAAATCTGAATACTAACGATGATATTGATGGTTTTATAGTGCAATTACCATTGCCAAAACATATTGATGAACAAAAAGTATTAATGGCTGTAAATCCCGATAAAGATGTTGATGGCTTTCACCCAACTAATGTTGGTAAGATGACGTTGGATTTACCTTCTTTTTTACCAGCAACACCATTTGGGATTTTAGAGTTATTAGAACGTTATAATGTTGAAACTTCTGGCAAGCATGCTGTTGTTATTGGACGAAGCCACATTGTTGGTAGACCAATGAGTATTTTATTGAGTCAAAAACGTCCTGCTGGAAATGCAACAGTTACAGTTGCACATAGCAGAACCAAAAACTTAAAAGAACTTTGCCTTCAAGCAGATATTATTATTGCCGCTTTAGGTATTCCAGAATTTTTAAAGGGTGACATGGTAAAAGACGGTGTTACAATTATAGATGTTGGAATTACCCGAGTTGAAGATGCTACAAAAAAACGTGGTTACCGTTTGGCTGGTGATGTTCATTTTGAAAGTGTAAGCCCAAAATCTGCTTTTATAACTCCTGTTCCTGGTGGTGTGGGACCTATGACAATTGCAATGCTTATGAAGAATACATTGTTAGCTTGCGAAAAAAAGCTTAGTATTTAATTTAAAAAAATCAGCAATAAATTGCTAAATTTTTTATGCTTCTCTATTCACTAAATCCATTGAAAAGGCTGGTAAACAAATTGATAAATATTCACATTCTTTATCAAACGGGTTGGAATACTGAACTCTTGTTCCTTTTAAAATTTTAATAGATTGTCCAGCTTCTAAAACAACAAATTCTCCATCTATATTAAATTGTTTTTTTCCTTTAATAATATAAGTATATTCATCAAAATTAGGTGTTTGAAAAGGTTCACTCCAATTTGGTGGCGCAATCATACGTGCAATACTTAATTCTGAAATAACACTTGCTAAACCAAAATGTTCTTCAATTAATTTACCATCTGTAGTTGGTACAATAAATGGTGATTTTTGAATGTGGTATTTTTTCATTTAAATAATTTATAAGAATAACAGAGTCTTTTATTAATTCCTCTAAAATACTAAAATATGGATTAAAAATCGTAACTTAGTAAGTGAATCTCACCTCATTTTATACTATTAATATAAATATCTAAAAAAATGAAACTTACATTTTTAGGAGGAGCAGGAACAGTTACAGGATCAAAAATTTTATTGGAAATCAATTATAAAAAAATATTAATTGATTGCGGATTGTTTCAAGGACTAAAAGAATTGCGAATTAAAAATTGGGATAAACTTCCTATAGATTTAAATGAATTAGATTTAGTATTGCTAACTCATGCACATTTAGATCATTCTGGATATTTACCCGTTTTAGTTAAAAATGGTTATAAAGGAGATATTTATTGTACAAAAGCAACCAAAGATTTAACCGAAATTATTTTATTAGATAGTGGTAAAATACAAGAAGAAGATGCAAAACGAGGAAATAAATATGAATATGTAAATCACAAACCTGCCAAACCATTATACGATATTGAAGATGCAAAAAAAGCTATTTTACATCTTAAAACATTTGAATTAAATAAATGGTATTCTATTGATGAAGAAATTCAATTTAAATTTCTAAATAGTGGACATATTTTAGGTAGTGCATTTGCTTTAATAAAAGTAAATGAAAAAATTATTGCTTTTTCAGGTGATATTGGTAGAAAAGAACCTATTCTATTACCACAGTTTGAATATATTGAAAAAGCCGATTATTTAATTGTTGAATCCACTTACGGTAATAGAATTCATAAAGAGATTTCAATTATAGAAGAATTGAGTAAGTATATTAAGCATACCTATTCTAAAAAAGGCGTTCTAATTATTCCAACTTTTTCAGTAGAAAGAGCACAAGAAATTATATACTTATTAAGTATTTTGAAACGCGAAAAAAGACTACCAAATATTCCTATTTATTTAGATAGTCCAATGGGAGTAAACGCTACAGAAGTTTATTTCAAGTATAAAAATATTCATACTTTAAGCGATATAGATATAAAAAGTATGTTAAATACTGTTCAGCTAATTAGTGAAGTAAACGCCTCAAAAGCAGTAGTAAATGATGATGCTCCTAAAATTGTATTAGCTGGAAGTGGCATGCTTACTGGAGGGAGAGTGTTGCATTATTTAGATAAATATATTGAAGATAAAAAAAATAGTATTTTAATTGTTGGGTTTCAAGCAGAAGGGACTAGAGGAAGAGCATTATTATCAGGTGACTCTGAAATAAAATTTTTTGGAAAATACCATAAAATAAATGCTGAAATATTTAAAATAAATGCTTTTTCTGGTCATGCCGACCAATCTGAATTACTAGATTGGTTAAAACATTTTAAAAAGGCTCCCGTTTTAACATTTATAAATCATGGAGAACCACACCAAAGTCAAGCTCTAAAAGTGAAAATAAAAACTGATTTAAATTGGAACTGTACTGTGGCTAAAATGAATAAAATGTATTATTTAGACTAATTAATCTTTAATCAAATTATTTACACTTTCAGGAATGAGGATTCCCTCTTTTAATAATGGATCAGCTATCGGAATATCCATAGTTGTTTTAATTGGAATTACACCGGCCCAAATGGGTAAATCATAATCTTGTTTATCATCTATAGGTGGTCCAGTTCTAATTTTTGCAGATGCTTCGGTAATCGGGATTTTAATAATTTTTGTTGCTTTCATTTCTTTTTCATTCGGCAACCTAACTTCTTCCCAGCGGTTTGGAATTATATGATCTGAAATAATTTTAAGAGCTAGCATACGTTCATCCTTATTAGCAACAAGCAATGCCTCTCCAAAAATTGTTACCGATTTATAATTTAAAGAATGATGAAATGCTGAACGTGCCAATACAATTCCATTTGTTTGAGTAACATTAACTGAAATTGGGAATCCCTTTTCTAATTCTTTTAACATTCGACTTACTGTAGCACCGTGAATATAGATATGGTCATTGTATCTACCGTAAATAGTTGGAATAATTACTGGGTGGCCATTATGTACAAAAGCAACTTGACAAATAAAACTATTATCTAAAATAGTATATATAGTTTCACTATCATAAAAACCTCTTTTCGGAGCTCTTTTAACTTTTGTTTTATCTGTAATTCCCATATTAATTAAACCAAATAGTAAAGTATTTAATTTTTGCAATATCTGGAATTTGGTCAATAGAAACTTCTTCTCTGCTAAAAGTGTTTAATCCTAGTTCCTTTTTATCTATAGAAATAGTAGCATTTAATTCGTCTATAAACAGCGTTGCAGATGTTAATGTAGTTTCAACTTTATTTACCATATAATGCTCATTAATATCTTTAAATGTTGATTTTAATGAAATGCCTTTTTCTGTTATATACTTTGAATCATAAATTTGAATACTCCTTATTTTTGATAAAGAATCGTTTTGCTCAGATGGTACAATTTCAAGTAATTTTTTTCCATCCTTTGAAAAAATGACATATTCCTCCTTATCAAGCGAAAAGATTTTATCTTTTGAAGATTCAGATTTGTCAGGATAGTTTGATACAATTGAGTCCATTTTAAAAATTGTATTTAATTCTAAAATAGAAGTTTGTTTATTTAAAGAACCTACACTTCCTTTTTCAATAAGAAACTGGTTTTCTTTTCCGCATTGTATAAATACTAATGAAATTAATACAATAAAACACCTTTTTAACAATGACATAATTTAATTACAATTTATATATAACTTAATAGTAACGCTTAATTTTATAATTTATTTGAAATTACATTACACGTTTTAATATTCCTAAAACGCCTCTAATAAAAGTAGCACTTGTAACTACTTTTAAAATAGGATTCATTCTTGTGCTTTTACTTGTAGATCTTCTGGTTGATTTTGAGGCTTTTTCTTTCTTTTCTTCAACAGCTTCTTTTTTATTTATTGCCTCAATCTTTTCATTTAAAATTTCATAAGCACTTTCTCTGTCGATAGTTTCATTATATTTATAATATAATCTCGAAGTATCAATTAATTTCTTTAATTCTGTGTCGGATAACACATCCATTCTGCTCATTGGTGCACGCATCATTGTTGCAGCCAAAGGCGTTGGAATTCCCTTTTCGTTTAAAACAGAAACAAATGCTTCACCTATTCCTAATTGTGTTAAAGACTCATCAACATCGTAATATTCTGAATCTGGGTAATTTTCAGCAGCTAATTTTATAGCTTTTCTATCTTTGGCAGTAAATGCCCTTAACGCATGTTGTACTTTTAAACCTAATTGTGCTAACACATCTTCAGGAACATCTTTTGGGTTTTGAGTTACAAAAAACAATCCAATTCCCTTAGAACGAATTAATTTTACAATACTTTCAATTTGAGATAATAATGCCTTTGAAGCTTCTTCAAATATTAAATGAGCTTCATCTATAAATATTACTAATTCTGGTTTTCCACTGTCACCTTGTTCAGGAAATGTTGAATATATTTCAGCCAAAAGCTGCAACATAAATGTAGAAAACAATTTTGGTTTATCTTGTATATCCGTTAAACGTAATACTGAAATTATTCCTTTTCCTTCTGAATCCGTTCTCACTAAATCCTTCACATCAAAAGAACGTTCTCCAAAAAACAGATCACCTCCTTGTTGTTCAATTTCAACAATTTTTCTTAAAATAGACCCTGTACTTGCAGTAGAAATTCTTCCATATTCAGATTGTATTTCTTCTTTTCCTTCAGCAGTTACATATTGTAGTATTTTTTTAAAATCTTTTAAGTCTAGTAAAGGAAATTTATTATCATCACAATATTTAAAAATAATGGATACGATTCCACTTTGAGTTTCTGTTAAATCTAAAATTCTTGATAATAAAACTGGACCAAATTCTGAAATTGTTGCTCTTAATCTAACGCCTTCTTGCTCAGAAATTGACAATACTTCAACAGGGAATTTTTTAGCTTCAAAAGGCAATCCAATAGCTGCATGTCTTTCATCAATTTTTCTATGCCCTGGGCTTGGCATTGCCAAACCACTCAAATCTCCTTTAATATCCATTAGAAGTACAGGAATTCCTTTTTCTGATAAGTTTTCAGCCATTACTTGCAACGACTTTGTTTTACCAGTTCCAGTTGCGCCCGCAATAAGTCCGTGCCTATTTAAAGTTTTTAAAGGAACTTTTACATAGGCATCTTTTATAGTTTCTCCATCTAACATTGCTGAACCAAATGTTATAAAATCTCCTTTGGTTGTGTACCCTTCAGTAATATGATTAAAAAAAGCTTCTTTTCTTTCCATTTTAAAAATTTCGTTAAAAATAAGATTTAAAACTCAGATTAAAAATTTCAATAGAAATTATATTCTATTTATTTATTGTTAGCCTTAATGTTTATATTTGCAGCATGATAAATGAAGCAATACAACAACAAATCAATAAAGGTAAAATGTTACCTTTAATGGAAGAATTCTATACAATCCAAGGTGAAGGTTTTCATACAGGAAAAGCAGCCTATTTTATTAGAATTGGAGGTTGTGATGTCGGTTGTCATTGGTGCGATGTTAAAGAAAGCTGGAATGCAAACTTACACCCTCCAACAAGTGCTGATACTATTGTTAAAAATGCGAAAAAATATGCCAATACTGTTGTGGTTACTGGAGGAGAACCACTAATGTGGAGTTTAGATTATATTACAAAAAAGTTACAATCACTTAACCTTAAAACACATATTGAAACTTCTGGTGCTTATCCATTATCTGGAAAATGGAATTGGATTTGCCTTTCTCCTAAAAAAACAAAACTTCCTTTAGAAGCAATATATAAAGAAGCGCACGAATTAAAAGTTATTATTTCAAACAATCACGATTTTAAATTTGCTGAAGAACAAGCAGCAAAAGTTAATGACAACTGTGAATTATATTTACAACCTGAATGGAGTAAAAGAGAAAAAATGACTCCATTAATTGTTGAATTTGTTATGAAAAATCCACATTGGAAAATTTCACTACAAACTCATAAATATTTAAATATCCCTTAAATAGTTTTTAACTTTTCTTGAACTATTGTATAAATCTTATCGAATTGTTCTTCTAAAGTTAAATCTGAATTATCAATTTCGATAGCATCATCAGCCTTTATTAATGGAGAATCTTCTCTGGTAGAATCGATACGATCTCTATATTCAACGTTTTTTAGAATTTCTTCATAAGAAACATTATCACCTCGTTTTATTAATTCTTTATAACGTCTTATAGCTCTTTTTTCTGCTGATGCATACATGAAAAATTTTAATTCTGCCATAGGAAAAACAACAGTTCCAATATCTCTACCATCCATAATAACACCTTTATTCTTCCCCATTAATTGTTGTTGTTCCACAAGTTTCTTCCTTATTTCAGATATTTCAGCAACTTTACTAACTAATTTAGAAACGTCTAAAGTTCTAATTTCATGTTCAACATTCTTATCGTTTAAATACATTTCTCCAAACCCTACCAACTTGTTGAATCTAAATTCTAAATTTATTTTATGTAAGTCTTTAATTAATAATTCTTTCTTAAAATAAGTTTCAGAAATAAAATTATTATTCATGGCATATAAAGTTACAGCTCTATACATTGCTCCAGAATCGACATAACTATATGCTAACTTCTTTGCTAATTCTTTAGCAATTGTACTTTTACCGGTAGAAGAAAAACCATCAATGGCTATAGTAATTTTATTCAATTTTATATTTAATTTAAATTAATAAGTAAACTAAATGTACTTGCGTTCGTAGCTGGATGAAATTTTGAAAATGCATAACTAAATTTTAATTTATTCATTCTTAAACCAAACCCTGCTGTAAATCCTGAAAAAGTTCTTTTATCAACTAACATCAACTCTTTAGACCTTCTAAAATTATAACCTAAACGTATATTAAATGCATTTTCAGAAAAGAGTTCTGCTCCAATTGAAAAATGACGAATAGCGTTATCCAAAAAACTTATTTCTTCTTTCGTGATATCCCCATCTATATCAGTAATTTCATTTGAAGGATTACTAACAGATATATCCCATTTTTGAAGATTATCTATTGTTAAAAACCACGTTATTGGTACATTCTGCAACTTATAAGATGCGCCAAAGTCAATTTGTGTAGGTAATTGTTCCTTCTCCTCTTCATAAACTGTAACTTGATATCCTATATTTCTAACTACTAAAGTAAGATTATAAGGGGCATCTTTTGAATTAAATAAAATACCTAAATCAGCGCCAATACCAATAGAAGAATAGTTTTCAATTACCGAATTAATAAGTTTCATATTTGCTCCTAAAAAAAAATTGGAATTCGGAATATTATAGGCATATCCAACTGAAAATGCTAAATCATACGCTTTAAAACTCCCTGTTTCCAATCCATCTTCATCAGCACCTATAAATTTTCCATAATTCAGGTAATTTATTGAAGAATGAAAAGTACCAACTTTATCATTAACTTTAAAGGCATAGGCAATAGTTGCAAGGTTCAAATCTGCAAGATAGTTTAAATAACTAACTGATAATTGATTATCAAGATTACCATTAATAGTTGCGGGATTCCAATTAGGTTGATTGACATCGTCAATTAAAGTTAAAATATTACCTCCTAATGAAGCCTGTCGAGCAGAACCTGCTATATTCAAAAAATTATATATGCTTTCTCCACCTACTTGAGCAAACAGATGAGTTGATCCTAAAAATAAAAGTAAAAATATTTTTTTCATTTCTTGAGTACAAAATAAAACTAATTTAGCTTTAAAAGATAATTTAGGATGATAAATTTTAAAATAAGGCGAAAAAAAAACCTTCAATAATTAAATTGAAGGTTTTTCAAAAGAAAGGCGGTGACATACTCTCCCACCTAGTGGCAGTACCATCTGCGCTGATAGGCTTAACTTCTCTGTTCGGTATGGGAAGAGGTGAGCCCTATCGCTATAACCACCTTAAGTTGTTTGGGGAACTACCCCTATGTGTTGACACATCGAAAAAACAATATCTTAAAATCAAAAAGTAAATAAAAAGAGGCTGCATAAAAGCCTATGGGTTATTAGTACTACTTGGCTATGACATTACTGCCTTTACACCTATAGCCTATCAACGTGGTAATCTCCCACGACCCTTTAAAGAAATCTCATCTTGTGGTGGGTTTCGCGCTTATAT
>CBDUKG010000008.1:0-47652 GCA_965367745.1 uncultured Flavobacteriaceae bacterium
ATATTATGGAATTAAAAGATATTCAAAATCTAATTAAATTTGTAGCTAAATCTGGAGCAAGTGAGGTTAAGTTAGAAATGGAAGATATTAAAATTACCATTAAAACTGGATCTGAAAAAACCGAAACTACAATTTTACAACATGCACCAATGGGAATGCCTCAAATGGGAATGCCTGGTCAAGTTGCAGCACCAGTTCAGGCTCAAGAAGCAGGATCAGGAGCAAATGTAGTTGCTGAAGAATCTAAATTTATAGAAATTACTTCGCCAATAATTGGAACGTTCTATAGAAAACCCTCTCCTGATAAAGACGTATTTGTTGAGGTAGGTGATACTGTAGGTCCAGATACCGTTGTTTGTATGGTAGAAGCAATGAAGCTCTTTAATGAAATTGAAGCTGAAGTAACTGGTAAAATTGTGAAGATTCTTATTGAAGATGGTACTCCAGTTGAATTTGGTCAGCCATTATTTTTAGTAGACCCATCATAAATAAAATCACAATTTTTAATTTTCAGATTCCAATTATTTTTGGAATTTGTTTTTTGAATTTTGATAAACAGAAGTATGTATGTTTAAAAAAATATTAATCGCCAATAGAGGTGAAATAGCATTACGCGTTATTAGAACCTGTAGAGAAATTGGAGTTAAAACGGTAGCAGTATATTCAACAGCTGACTCAGAAAGCTTACATGTTCGTTTTGCAGATGAAGCAGTTTGTATAGGACCACCTCCAAGCAGTGAATCATATTTAAAAATGTCAGCAATTTTAGCAGCAGCGGAAATTACAAATGCCGATGCAATTCACCCAGGTTATGGATTTTTAGCTGAAAATGCTAAATTTTCTAAACTATGTGAAGAGCATGGTATCAAATTTATTGGAGCTACTGCCGAAATGATAAGTCAAATGGGTGATAAAGCATCAGCTAGAGCAACCATGAAAGCAGCTGGTGTACCAACAATTCCAGGTTCAGAAGGAATTTTGGAAACTTTTGAAGAAGCTGAAAGTTTAGCAGATGAAATGGGATATCCCGTTATGTTAAAAGCAACTGCAGGTGGCGGAGGAAAAGGAATGCGTGCTGTATGGAAAAAAGAAAAGTTAAGAGACCTGTGGGATTCCGCTCGTCAGGAAGCTGGGGCAGCATTTGGAAACAAGGACATGTATTTAGAAAAGTTAATTGAAGAACCTAGACATATAGAAATTCAGGTTATTGGAGATTCTTTTGGAAAAGCTTGTCATTTATCGGAAAGAGATTGTTCAATTCAACGTCGTCACCAAAAATTAACTGAAGAAGCTCCTTCTCCATTTATGACTCCTCAATTAAGAAAAAAAATGGGTGATGCTGCTGTAATGGCTGCTGAATATATTTCTTATGAAGGTGCAGGTACTATAGAATTTTTAGTGGATAAACATAAAAATTTCTATTTTATGGAAATGAATACTCGTATTCAGGTTGAACATCCAATTACAGAACAAGTTATAGATTACGATCTAATTTACGAACAAATTAAAGTAGCTGCTGGAATTCCAATTTCAGGGAAAAATTATTTTCCGAAATTACATTCAATAGAATGTAGAATTAATGCAGAAGATCCTTTTAACGATTTTAGACCATCACCAGGGAAAATCACAACATTACATATCCCAGGAGGTCATGGAGTAAGAGTAGATTCTCATGTTTATGCTGGGTATTCAATCCCTCCAAATTACGATTCTATGATTGCTAAACTAATAACTACTGCTCAAACTAGAGAAGAAGCAATTAATAAAATGCGTAGAGCACTTAATGAATTTGTTATTGAAGGTATAAAAACCACAATACCCTTCCATAGACAATTAATGGAGCATCCAGACTATATTGCTGGGAATTATACTACAAAATTTATGGAAGATTTTAAAATTCAGCCTGTTGAAGAGGATGAATAAAGTTTTAGATATATAAAAAAAAGGCTGTTTTAATACTTTAAAACAGCCTTTTTTTTTAACTTTTTTAAGATTTAAAAATATGAAGAATCAAGTAGTAACTATAGATGGTATAGATAAAACTATTTTAAAACATTTGATGCAAGATGCCAGAACTTCAATTTTAGGAATTGCTCGTGAAATTGGAATCTCGGGAGCCGCTATTCATCAAAGATTACGAAAATTAGAGTCGAGTGGATTAATTTCAGGATCAAAGCTAATAATAAATCCAAAAGTTCTTGGGTATAATACCATGGCTTATGTTGGAGTGCATTTGGATAACGCTAGTAAATATTCTTCAGCGATAAAAAGACTAAAAGAAATTCCAGAAGTAGTAGAGAGTCATTATACTACAGGGAATTGGTCAATTTTTATAAAAATACTTTGTAAAGACAACACACATTTAATGAAAGTTTTAAATGAAGAAATTCAATTTATTAAAGGTGTTGCACGTACAGAAACTTTTATTTCATTAGATCAGCAAATCGACAGGCAACTAAAGCTGTAAAAATACCCTAATAGGTTTTTAAAACCTGTTAGGGTATGAATATCATTTAAACAACTATTATTAGATTTATTAATCTCTAGAGCCAAAAATTTTCAAACCCCAATAAAATAACATAGCTAAGGATCCTAAAGCCGCAACCAAATAAGTTCTCGCAGCCCATTTTAAAGCATCTTTAGCACCATCTTGTTCAGTATTTGTAAGCATATTATTGGTTTTTAACCAAGCTAGTGCTCTATTACTTGCATCATATTCAACAGGCAATGTAATAAAACTAAAAAGCGTAGCTAAAGCCATCATCCCTAAACCTATAATTGCAATTGTAAATCCAATTGGAGAGTTTCCAGATGCTGCACCTAAAACAACACCACCAATAACCAACCACATAGAAAAACTTGAGGTAATATTTACAACAGGAACTAATTTAGAGCGCATTTGCAACCATTGATAAGCCTGAGCGTGTTGAACGGCATGTCCAACCTCGTGCGAAGCTACAGCGGCTGAAGAAGCATTGCGCTCATTGTAAACTGCTTCACTTAAATTAACAGTTTTATTTGTTGGGTTGTAATGGTCCGTTAATCTTCCTGAAGTGGAAATAACCTTAACATCATAAATACCATTATCACGTAACATTTTTTCTGCAATTTCTTTACCACTTAATCCGTTTTGTAATTTAACTTTAGAGTAGTAGTTAAATTTTTTTTTCAATTGTTGACTCACCAACCAACTTAGTAATGAAATACCACCAATTATTATATAATATCCAATCATAAATTTCTTTTTTAGTTAATGTATTTTAATTTGGTAAATTTACAACATAAATTATTCCAAATATAAGCATTCAGACAAAATGGCAAAAACTCCTAAGATACTTTTAATATATACTGGCGGAACAATAGGTATGGTTAAAGATTTTAAAACAGGTGCATTAAAAACATTTAATTTTGACAAACTTTTAAAACACATACCTGAAATTAATCTTTTAAATTGCAACATAGAAAGTATTTCATTTGATGAGCCAATAGATTCATCTAATATGAATATTTCAAATTGGGCTTTATTAGCAGAAATAATTGAAAATAACTATTATAATTTTGATGGGTTTGTAGTTTTACATGGCTCGGATACCATGTCTTATACCGCTTCAGCAATTAGTTTTATGTTCGAAAACTTAACAAAACCAATAATTTTTACAGGATCTCAATTACCTATTGGAGATTTAAGAACTGATGCAAAAGAAAACCTAATAACATCAATTCAAATTGCATCTTCAAAAGAGCGAGATAGACCTATTATTTCTGAAGTCTGTTTGTATTTTGAATATAAATTATACAGGGCAAATAGAACAACAAAAATAAATTCAGAACATTTTGAAGCTTTTGATTCACTAAATTTTCCACCTTTAGGAGAAAGTGGTGTGCACTTAAAGTTTTCTAAACAATTATTATTGCAGCCAAATACTGATAATAAACCTTTAAAAGTTAGAAAAAGATTAGACAATAATATTGTTATTTTAAAAATCTTCCCTGGTATTACCAATGTAGTGGTTGAAACTATTTTATCAATAAATAACTTAAAAGGTGTTATTATTGAAACTTATGGGTCGGGTAATGCGCCAACAGAAGCTTGGTTTGTTAATTTATTAAAAATGACAATAGAAAAAGGTGTGCATATTATAAATGTAACACAATGTATAGGAGGAAGTGTAATTTTAGGACATTACGAAACAAGTGAACACTTAAAAAAAATTGGAATTATTAATGGAAAAGATATCACTACAGAATCTGCATTAGCCAAATTAATGTATCTATTAGGTGAAAAAATTCCAAAAAGTGAATTTAAAACTATTTTCGAGACCCCTTTGCGTGGTGAAATGAGTGAAGATTAATAGTTTTATTTAAATAAATAATAACGTTTTAATTTTTTTTATAATAAATTATTAAAATAATGTAAGATTCTTATAGAAATTAGAAAATAATATAATATTGCAAATAAATTATTTAAAGTGCTTCTAAAATTTTCAAAATTCAACATTTTTTTGTTACTTGCCATTCGCAAAAGTTTAATTACGAAAGAGTTTTTTGAGAAGCAATGGACTTTTAACTTACTCCAGAATTTAACTATTTGTTAAAAAAAATTATATATATTTAACCGTAAAATTAATAAATTAACTATTACACGATGAAAAGAGTATTTACTATCCTTGCAATTACAGGGTTATTGTTATTTGGAGCAGCACCTAAAGCTATTGCACAAGATGCAGCAAACACAGAACAAGTTGCAAACGACGCAGAAACAAAAACATTTCACCAAGAATTAAAACAACGTTTTATAGAAGGTGGACCATTTTTTATGGGAATTGTATTAGTAGCCTTAATTTTAGGGTTAGCAATTGCTATTGAGAGAATTATTTATCTTAACATGGCTACAACTAATACTAAGAAATTAGTTAGTAAAGTAGATGATGCATTAGCATCTGGTGGTGTAGAAGCTGCTAAAGAGGTTTGTAGAAATACAAAAGGACCTGTTGCTTCTATATTTTATCAAGGTTTAGATAGAATGGACGAAGGCGTTGATGCAGCTGAAAAAGCAGTTGTTGGTTATGGTGGAGTTCAAATGGGATTGTTAGAGAAAAATATCTCTTGGCTTTCTTTATTTATCGCTTTAGCACCAATGCTTGGTTTCATGGGAACTGTAATTGGTATGATTAGTGCATTTGATTCAATCCAACAAGCTGGTGATATTTCTCCAACAGTTGTTGCTGGAGGTATTAAAGTAGCATTATTAACAACAGTATTTGGTTTAATTGTTGCAATTATCCTTCAAATTTTTTATAATTATATTATTTCTAAAGTAGATAGTATTGTAAACAATATGGAAGATGCATCAATTTCACTTGTTGACCTTTTGGTTAGACACAAAAAATAAGAGAAATTATGAATAAGAAATTTTCAAAAATATTAACCTTAGTAGCAGGTCTTATTGGATTAATAGCTTTCTATTTTTTCATTAGAATTGTTATGGTAGGTGACGATATAATAGAAACAGATGCCGATGTACAGGCTAGTATAGTTTCGCCATTTATAAATTTTGCTAAATTTGTATTAATAGCAACTGGTGTAATTGCAGTAGTTTTTTCTATACTAAATCTAGTAAAACATCCACAAGTATTAAAAAGAACATTATTAGGTGTTGCTGCTTTAGTAGTAATATTAGTAATAGCATATTCAGTATCTTCTGATGCAGCTGTTTTAGATGTTAGTGGTAGAGTTTTAGAGGATGGTGAAGCAGGAAGTGTTTCAAAATGGGTAAGTACAGGTATAAACTTTAGCGCAATTTTAGGCGTTATTGGTTTAGGATTCTTTGTGGTTGACTTTGTAAGATCACTAGCAAAATAATAGCACTATGGCAAGAAGAGAAAATTCAGAAATAAATGCTGGTTCAATGGCAGACATTGCGTTCTTGCTTTTAATATTTTTCTTAGTTACAACAACTATGGATGTTGATTCTGGTATTGCTAGAAAATTACCAGAAAAATCAGAAGACACTCCGGAAGTAACTATCAAACAAAAGAATGTATTAGATATTACTGTAAACAGAAATAATCAAATTCTTATTGAAGGAACTGATTTTGTTCAAGTTACAGATATTAGAAGAATTGCAATGGATTTTATAGATAATGGTGGAGGAGAATCTGCAGCTAAAGGTGATCAACCGGGGAAACCTTGTGATTATTGTAAAGGAGCAAAAGACCCAGCATCATCAGATCATCCATCTAAAGCAATTATATCTTTACAAAGCGATAGAGGAACAACTTATGGAGTTTATATTTCAATTCAAAATGAAATAGAAGCTGCATACAATGAGTTGAGAAATAGATTGGCTTTAGAAAAATATAAAAGAAGTTATAGTGATCTGTTAAAAGATTATAACGATAACGGAGGAGATAAATTAAAGGAAAAAATTGACTTTTTAAAAGACAGTTATCCTCAAATTATCACCGAACCAGAACCAATTAAATAATATCAGAACATGAGTAAGTTTAAAAAGAAGAAAAAAGGATTACCTGCAATTTCTACAGCGTCTTTACCTGATATTGTATTTATGTTGTTGTTCTTTTTTATGGTATCAACTACTATGAGAGAAACTGATTTACTAATTAAAAAACCACTATTGCCTACGGCAAGTGAAGTAAAGAAGTTAGAAATGAAAAGTTTGGTTAGTACTATTTATGTTGGTAAATCAAAAGATACAAGAATTGGAGGAGATAAAATTCAGGTGAATGATAAAATTATAGATGTTAATGATGTCCCTAGTTTTATTTTCTCTGAAAGAGCTTTAAGAAAAGAAGAAGAAGTGAAATATATGACTACTTCTATTAAAGCTGATAAGGAGGCCAATGTAGGTACAATTTTAGATATTAAAGAACAATTAAGAGATATTAATGCTCTAAAAGTTAGTTTTTCAACTACAAAAGGTAGTGATATAAAAAATAACTTTTAATAAGTATACATTACTTATTTATCTTATAAAGAGGCAATCAAATTTGATTGCCTCTTTTGTTTTTATAAAGTATATTTGTTACTATGAAGAATGTATTTTCAATATTTTGTTTAATTTTTAGTATTTCAATACTTCAGGCTCAGATTGATAATGATTCTATAAATATTGATGACTCATATTTAGAAGATCAACTTTATTTAACACTTACATATAATAGTATAGTTGACAGACCTAAAGGATTATCTCAAAATGGTTTTTCAGGAGGTATCGCAACCGGATTCATTAAAGATATTCCATTAAATAGTAAAAGTACTTTTGGTTTAGCACTTGGTTTAGGATATCAATATAATGCTTATATTCAAAATTTAAAGATTTCAAAAGAAGGAGATAATAATGTTTTTTCTATTGCCGAAGATTATAAAACTAATTGGCTAAGATTACACGCAATTGATGTGCCTTTTGAGATACGTTGGAGAAACTCCACTCTTAATAAATATAAATTCTGGAGAGTTTATACTGGTATTAAAGCATCTTTTATTTTTAATTCAAAATCTAAATTTAGCGATCTAAATGAAACCATTCTCATTAATAATATTTCTGAAATAAGAAAAATACAGTTTGGTATTATATTTTCCGCAGGTTATAGTACTTGGAATTTATATGTATATTATGGTTTAAACCCTATTTTAGAAAATGTTGATTTAAATGCAGAACAACTTCATTTTAAAGATATAAGAATAGGTCTTAAATTTTATATCATGTAGTATATAAAAAAAAGTATAAATTGACTTATTAAGCCTATAAAAAATCCTAAAAATACTTCACTCACTGTATGTGCCTTTAATCGTAATCTTGACGAAGCAATAAAACCACTTAAAATAAAAAAGAAAGCTAAAATAGCAATTAGATTTATTTGATAATAGTAGCTATAATAAATTAAAAATCCAATTAAACCACCAATTGCTGCTGTATGTAAGCTAATTTTTTGTTTAAAATAAAGAAATATATAAGAAATTATAAAAGCCAATGCATAGCCAAAAAATAATACTGCTAAAAGATCTACAATTTTAGTTTTAAGCAACCAATTTCCAATAATAACCGAAATAGCTGTAAATAATAAAGTAGGAAACTTTCGTTCTTCTATTGATACCATATAGTAGCTATGTATCATTTTATAGCGTTTTAAAAGAATAAGAAATACAATTGGAAAAATGTATGTGCCAATCAATATTACCGACATTATTGTATATTCTTGTGGTTTAAAAATATATTTTGGCCTAAATAGAAAATAGATTAACGCACCAATAATTGGAAAATTAATTGGATGAAAAAAAATAGAAATAAATTTTGAAAATTTCATAGGTTTTTAAGTACTATTAAATCTTTTTCCTTAATCGAGCCACCGGAATATCTAGTTGTTCTCTATATTTTGCAACAGTTCTTCTTGCAATTGGATATCCTTTTTCTTTTAGAAGAACAGATAATTTGTCATCGGTTAACGGTTTCTTTTTATTTTCATTGGAAATAACAGTTTCTAAAATATTTTTAATTTCTCGGGTTGAAACATCTTCACCTTGGTCGTTTTTCATTGATTCGGAGAAAAATTCCTTAATTAATTTTGTTCCATAAGGTGTATTAACATATTTGCTGTTAGCAACTCTAGATACTGTTGAAACATCCATATCGATTACATCTGCAATATCTTTTAAAATCATTGGTTTTAACTTGCGTTCGTCACCTGTTAAAAAATACTCTCTTTGATGGTGCATAATTGCATTCATATTTAGAAGTAACGTTTGCTGACGTTGTTTTATAGCATCTATAAACCACTTAGCCGAATCCAGTTTTTGTTTAATAAACTGTACAGCTTCTTTTTGAGATTTGGATTTTTCTTTTGAATCTTTATACCCGTGCAATAAGTCGCTATATTCTCGAGAAACATGGAGTTCTGGAGCATTTCTTGAGTTTAGTGAAAGCTCTAATTCACCCTCTACAATTTTTATAGTAAAGTCCGGAACTATTTGCTCCGCTATTCTATTATTTCCTAAATAAGACCCACCAGGTTTTGGATTTAATTTTTCAATTTGTGTGATAGCTTCTTTTAATTGAGTTTCCGAAATATGAAATTTCTGTAATAATTTTTTGTAGTGCTTTTTAGCAAAATGGTCAAAAGAATTTTCAAGTATATTTATTGCAAGTAGTACACTTGGCTTTTCTGCTTTTCTTTTTAATTGAAGAATTAAGCATTCTTTTAAACTTCTCGCACCAACACCAGCTGGATCCAATTGTTGTACCAAATGTAATAATCTTTCTAACTCTTCTATAGTTGTAAAGATATTTTGTGTAAATGCTAAATCGTCTAATACATCTAGTAAGTCGCGTCTTAAATAACCGCTATCATCTATACTTCCAATTAGAAAATCTGTAATAGTTTCTTCATCTTCAGTTAAACGGTAGGTGTTAATTTGAGTTTTTAAATGTTGTGTAAACGAGGTTCCAGAGGCGTAGGGGATGTGTTTATCCTCATCATCCGAAGAGTAATTATTTGCTTGAGTTTTGTAATTAGGTATTTCATCGTCACTTAAATACTCATCAATATTTATATCATCTGTGCTTATATTTTCGTTCCCGGAATCATCATATTCATCATTTTGATTATCTTCAAAATCGTCAATGTTTTCTTTGCCATTATCTAAAGCTGGATTCTCCTCTAATTCTTGTTTTAATTTTTGCTCAAATGCTTGTGTAGGCAATTGAATCAATTTCATTAATTGAATTTGCTGAGGCGATAATTTTTGTAATAACTTATAATGTAAGCTTTGTTTAAGCATATATTTATCGTGACTTTTTATAAAAATACAAAAAACATTGAATTATGTATTTAATTTTTTTAATTGAACAATTTAAAACTCTGCGTTTTGAGGTGTTCTTGGAAATGGAATTACATCTCTAATATTTCCCATACCTGTTGTAAATTGAACTAAACGTTCAAATCCTAAACCAAAACCACTATGTTCTGCTGTTCCAAATTTTCGGGTATCTAAATACCACCATAATTCTTTTTCATCAATATCTAGGGTCGCCATTTTTTCTTGTAAAACTTCTAAGCGCTCTTCGCGCTGGCTTCCTCCAACAATTTCTCCTATCCCTGGAAATAATACATCCATGGCTCTTACTGTTTTACCGTCGTCATTTAAACGCATGTAAAATGCTTTAATATTTGCAGGATAATCAAATAAGATTACAGGACATTTAAAATGCTTCTCTACTAAAAAACGTTCGTGTTCACTTTGTAAATCGGCACCCCATTCATTAATAATATATTGAAATTTTTTCTTTTTATTAGGTTTAGAATTTCTTAAAATATCAATAGCTTCTGTGTAAGTTACTCGTTTAAAGTTATTTTCAACTACAAAATTTAATTTTTCAAGCAAAGTCATTTCACTACGTTGCAAAGCTGGTTTGGTTTTCTCTTCTTGATTGTACCTGCTATCTAGAAAAGCAATATCATCTTTGCAATGTTCTAAAACATAGTTTATTACAGATTTAATAAAATCTTCAGCCAAATCCATATTATCATCTAAATTATTGAACGCAACTTCAGGTTCAATCATCCAAAACTCAGATAAATGGCGTGTAGTATTAGAATTTTCTGCTCTAAAGGTTGGCCCAAAAGTGTACACTTTACCTAATGCCATTGCATAGGTTTCGGCCTCTAATTGACCAGAAACGGTAAGGTTTGTCATTTTTCCAAAAAAGTCTTTTGATGTGTCTATCTTTCCATCTTCATTTTTTGGAGGATTTTCAAGATCTAAGGTCGTAACTTTAAACATTTCTCCCGCTCCTTCAGCATCTGATCCAGTTATTATAGGTGCACTGAAATTATAAAATCCATTTTCAGTAAAATATTTATGAACTGCAAAAGACAATGCAGATCTAACTCGCATTACTGCGCTAAATGTATTTGTTCTTACTCTTAAATGTGCGTTTTCTCGCAAAAATTCAAAGCTATGTTTTTTTGGTTGAATTGGATATTCTTCAGGATTAGAATCACCTAATATTTCAATTTCATTTACTTGAATTTCAACAGATTGTCCTTTTCCCTGACTCTCAATAAGCGTTCCTTTTACAGAAATTGCAGCTCCTGTAGTAATGCGTTTTAAAGTCGTTTCATCTGTTTTTTCAAAGTCAACAACACATTGAATATTGTTAATAGTTGAACCATCGTTTAATGCAATAAATCTATTTGCTCTAAATGTTCTAACCCAACCTTTAAGGGTTACATCTTGTAAAAATTTATTTGAACCCAAAAGTTCAGCTACAGTAATTCTAATCATGTTTAAAATTTTAAGAGTTACAAAGATACATGAACTAATGAAAGTTGGAAAGTCTAATTAAGTAAAAGTGATATCAAGAAAATTCTAGATTTAGAGATCTGTGTTTTTAATTATCTTGAAGGTTTTATTAACTAAAAGTTAAGTGTCTTCGTTAGTATCTTCAGGTGATAAAATATCTAATGTCGGTTCCTTAAACGTTTTTTTATTAGCAATTTTCTTTTCTAATGATAATAATAACGATGGAAGTAATAATAAGTTAGAAACCATTGCAAATAATAGCGTAATTGAAACCAAACCTCCTAATGCAATTGTACCTCCAAAACTGGAAACGGTAAAAACTAAGAAACCAAAAAACAAAACAATTGAAGTATAAAACATACTTACACCAGTCTCTCTTAAGGCAGCATAAACAGATTGTTTAATTCTCCAATTATTGGCAATTAATTCTTGTCTGTATTTTGCCAAAAAATGAATTGTGTCATCTACAGAAATACCAAATGCGATGCTAAAAACTAATATTGTAGAAGGTTTTATTGGCACACCCAAATAACCCATTAAACCAGCTGTAATTAACAAAGGAAATATATTTGGAATTAGGGATATTATAATCATTCTAAAAGAACGAAAAAGAAATGCCATAAAAATAGCAATTAATAAAATGGCTAATGATAATGAAATTACTAGGTTATTTATTAAAAAAGTGGTTCCTTTTAAAAATACTAACGCACCCCCTGTCATAGTCACATCAAAATCTTCTTTTGGAAATTCCTTTTCAATTTTTTGTTGTATGCGCTCTTCAATACCAGCCATTTTTTCAGTACCAATATCTTTCATAAAAGTTGTCATTCTAGCATATCTACCTGTAGAATCGACAAAGTTATTTAGTAAATCGGTATTTGAAGTAGCGTTTTTTGTGTAAGCTAGAATCCAATTTTTTTCTTGATTGTTTGGTAATTGGTAATATTTTGGTTTTCCGCTATAAAAAGCCTGCTTGGAATATTTAACTATATTTAAAACTGAAATTGATTTTGAGAGTTGCGGAATTTCATCAATAGTTTCATCTAGCTTATTCATACGTTGCAAGGTGGAAAGTTTCATGACACCTTTTTCAGCTTTTGTATCTATAATTATTTCTAATGGCATAATGCCACCAAATTCTTCTTCAAAAAATACAATATCTTTAAAAAATTGTTTGCCTTTAGGCATATCTTCAATTAAACTTCCTGAGATTTTAATCATATAAACACCAATCATGCTTACAATAATTAAAACGATTGTTGATGCATATACTGCTACTCTGTGGTTTCTAACAATAGATTCCATCCAAGTTACAATTGCGTCTATCCACTTGCGCTCTAAATGCTTTAAGTGTTTTTCTTTTGGCAGTGGTAAGAAACTATACATAATTGGTATAATTAAAAGTGCCAGAATAAAAATAGCTAATATGTTAATGGAAGCAATAGTACCAAATTCTCTTAATAACTGACTTTTAGTGAAAATAAATGTAGCAAAACCAGAGGCGGTTGTAACATTAGTCATTAAAGTTGCGTTTCCAATTTTAGAAATTACACGTTGTAAAGATTTAGCCTGATTTCCATGTTTCTTTACTTCTTGCTGGTATTTATTTATTAAAAATATTGCATTTGGAACTCCAATTACAATAATTAATGGCGGAATTAAAGCCATTAAAACAGTTATTTCATATCGAAATAATCCAATAAAGCCAAAAGCCCAAACAACACCAATACTTACTACAATTAAAGTTATAAAAGTTGCTCTAAAAGATCTAAAAAAGAAAAAGAAAATAAGCGCTGTAACACCTAATGCAAGTGCTACAAATAGACCAATTTCATCAATAATATTTTGGGCATTCATGGTACGAATGTATGGCATACCAGAAACTCGAATATCTATATTATAGTCTTTTTCAAATTTTTCAATTGTTGGATTTAAAGCATCAAAAATAAAGTCTTTTCGAACCGAAGTATTTACAATATCTTTTTTTAAATAGACTATTGTTCTAATAGTTTCAGACTTTTTATTGTATAAAAAATTATCATAAAATGGCAGATTTTCAAATAGTTCATTTTTTATTTTTAAAACATCTGCAGTTGTTTCTGGATCCTTTTCATATAGAGGTTCTAGGTCAAATTTTTGTTCGGTTTTATTTTTTGTTAATTTTTGAATGTCGCCAATAGCAACAGTAAAATCTACTTCTACAAAACTATCAAGTTTTTTAGATAAGCTATTCCAAGCATTAAACTTTTCGGGTGTAAATATGGAGGGATCCTCAGTTGCTAAAATAATAAGATTTCCTTCTTCACCAAATAGCTCTAAAAATTTATTGTAATCAATATTTATTTGATGATTTTCAGGTAATAGATTTGCTTCTGTATAAGAAAAACGCATATACTGCATTTGAGAAGCTAAAAAATAGGTACAAACTGCAATTAGCAGTATTATAAAATACCTCCCTTTTAAAATTAATCTAGAAGTGTGTGTCCAAAAATTCATTAAAAAAATTTTTGCAAAGGTAACAAAATAGTTGAGCTTTTAACTAACTGATACTTAAAAACCGAGCCTTAATTTGTAAGTTAACTTTACAGCCAAATTATCGCTCCATACGTGGTTTTTATAAGCTCCATATCTATAAAATCCGCTTAATCCAAATCCTTTAAATAAACTATTAAACTCTAGTCCACTTTCTAAATAGCCTTTGTTTAAACTTTTAAACAATAATCCACTATGGTATTCTGGATTCTTAATCGCTCCAATGGCGGCTCTAGTTACTAAGGTTAATTGAGGTTTAAACTTTGAAGAGATTTTAAAAGGTTTTAATTGATGTTTAATGTGTAAGGCAGCAAATTTATCGGAAATAAACTCGTTATAACCCATTGTTTCAAAGCTGTTTTTACCTGCAAAAGTAATCCGTTTTCTCCAAGGGTTTTTAAATGTGTAATTTGGTGTAGCATTAAATAAGTGTGAAATTGGAGCATCTCCAAAAACGATACCTCCTTCGGCTAAAAGGGTAGTAGTTGCCTTTCTAAGAGGTTTAATTTCATGTAAAACTCTAAAATTTATACGTGTAAAATCGAAATCACTTTGAAATAGATTTTCAAAACTTTTTGTAAGTTGAAAAGTAAATTGGGGAAAAGCATTTTTTATAGAAAGTTTCCCTATAGGCGAATTCATATATTCGTTTTTGGGATTGTATTGCAATCCCAAAGTTGCGAGTGCTAGTTTATAGTTTACAATAGTTTTGTAAAAACTGTTGTATTTATAATTAAAAACGGGTAAATAGTCTCCTGCACTAAGCTGAAGTTTAGCTTCTAAATTTGGTTGAATATCGTGAGAAATAAATGTATTTATGGTGCTATAATTGTAAAACTTATCGATGTTTAAATTTCGAGGATTAATTGGTGAAAAAGAGTTATTTTCTTTAATAAAATCCAATGAAGCTGCTTCTTTTAAATCGTTTGTTAAATTTCCTCCTAACCATGTATTTGTGTTTTTATTTATTCTGAAGGACGCTCCAACGCTATACTTAAGATCTTTGTCTTTTGTTCCATAAGCTATGTATGATTCTATTTTAAAAATATTTGAAAAATTAGGATTAGTTTCTCCTCCAAAACCCAAACGAACTCCTTCATAATTATTTAAATTTAAAATCTTTCCAAGATTTAAATTAATATACTTTGTTGGGAAATAGCCTTTTAAAATGTTGCGCGCTAAGTTTATTTTTTTTTCAACACCTTCATTTTTGGCCACACTATCTAAAAAGATATACGTGGTTTTTCCACGTTTTGTTAAAGAGTCTGATCGGTATAAATTCCAGAATTGTGCTGTTTTTTTATGAGCATCGTCTTTAAATTGAATAGTTGAAGCAGATTTTTTTACAGTTACAGGTGTGTTAATAATTATATTTGAATTTGTAGTTGTTGAAATAAAATAAGTAACGTCTCCTTCTTCTTTCGCACTAGTATTAAATATGGAGTCATTTTTTTTATTTTCCGAGAATTTAATTGTCCCTCCAAATAATGAAATATTTTCGTTATTAGTTCCTTTTCTTAATACAATATTCATGGTAGAAGGGAACCAAATTTTATATGTTTCTAAGTAATTGTAATTTTGAGATGCTTTAACATTTACAACCCCTTTTAATTCTGCAATTGCTTTTGTTATTGCAAATTGTTTTGTATCAATATATAAAACACCTTCAATCCCTAAAATTTCTTTCTTTTCTTTTGGTTTAAAATAGATAATAATTGATTGTCCGTTGCCATTATTTGTAGTATCTAAAATTTTATAATTGTATTTTTTTAGGGCATTTTCAGCAATAGGGTTTGTGTATTTTGTGCCTGCTAATGTGTAATATTCATTATAAAATGAAAAATCTTGGAACGTAATTCCTAACAGTTCATATATTGGTTGTTTTAAACCTGCCATGCGCGATGCAAGCACAACTTCTTTTTTATTTTTACCTTTTTGAAATTGATATTCGGAAATTTTTTCAGAAATGTATAAGTGTTGTTTTAAAATATCTTTTTTAAATTTAAAGTTTGAAGAATCTAGTTTTGAGAACTCTTTAGATCCATCTTTTTTTAGTATAAAAACAGAGTCTATTTTACCATCAATAGAATCAGGATTTGCAGTAACTAAAATTTTATTATAGGTATTAAACTTAAAAGAATTTAACGCTTTTTCTATATTGTTTTTCGGTTTATTTTTTATAGCATTTCTAATAATTTCTAAGGCAGGGTTTTCTCTAGCAGTAATTAAAACTTCGTCTAAATTTTCTACTGAGGTTGTGAGTGTTACTCGAATAAATGTGTTTTGTGTATTTACTAAAACTTCTTCAGGTGTATAACCTATATAAGAAATTTCAATTGATTTAAAGGAATTTTTAGTTTGAATAAAGAATTTTCCATCAACATCAGACAATACTCCAAAACCGGTATTTGTTACTATCGAAGCGTAAGGAAGCGGTTCGTTTGTTTTACTATCAATAACAATCCCTTGAATTTGGTTTTGAGACAAGACCAATATAGGAAATAGGTATAATAACAAAAGAGCCTTTTTTTTCATTAAAATATTTTTAGTTATAAAAAAACTGTCTAAAAAGTTGAAATAAATATCCAATATCACGAATACTAAAGTAATCTTTTGCTAATAATTTAAGATTACATTGTACTCTTCAATTGGTTAATTGTACAACTATTTTAGACAGCCCTATTTGTTTTTAAAACAATTTGAGAAAAAAGAGTTTAAATTTTAATTAAACCTTCATTATTTCCACATCTTTTATTTTATAGTGTTCGTCAACTTCTTGACTGAATTTATCTGTTAAGGCTTGTATATCCACTTCTGCATTAGCTTTCATATCTTCAGAAGCATCCGATTTTTTAATTTCATGCATTGCCTCTCTACGATCATTTCTTATACTAACTTTAGCATCTTCTGCGGCTGCTTTTGCTTGTTTAGATAAATTTCTACGTCGTTCTTCAGTTAATATAGGAACGTTAATTATTACAACTTCACCATTATTCATAGGATTAAAACCTAAATTTGCATTCATAATAGCTTTTTCTATTTCGTGCAACATATTTTTTTCCCAAGGTTGAACGGTAATTGTATGCGCATCCATAGTTCCTACATTGGCAACTTGAGCTAAAGGTGTTTGTGAACCATAATAATCTACAGTTACATTCCCTAACATTGCAGGACTTGCTTTTCCAGCTCTAATATTTCTGAATTCTTTTTCTAAATGCAAAATGGCTTCTTGCATTAATTCTTTTGTACTATCTATAATAAAGATTAATTCTTCATTCATAATTGAAAAATTTTAATTTATAACTAATTATCAACTATTGTTCCAATATTTTCTCCTGAAATTACTTTTTCAAGATTACCTTTTGTATTCATATCAAAAACAATAATAGGTAAATTATTTTCTTGACTTAATGCAAAAGCGGTCATATCCATTACTTTAAGACCTTTATTCATTACATCTTTATATGTAATAGAATCGAATTTAATAGCATTTACATTTTTTTCAGGATCCGAGCTGTAAATTCCGTCTACGCGTGTTCCTTTTAAAATAACTTCGGCGCCTATTTCTATTGCTCTTAAAACTGCAGCCGTATCTGTTGTAAAATATGGATTTCCCGTCCCACAACCAAAAATTACCACACGTCCTTTTTCTAAATGGCGTACAGCTCTTCTTTTTATAAAAGGTTCTGCAACTTGTTCCATTTTTATAGCAGTTAGTAACCTGGTTTTGATACCTGCGGTTTCTATAGCACTTTGTAGTGCCAAGCCATTAATTGCTGTTGCTAGCATTCCCATATAATCTCCTTGAACTCTATCAATACCATTACTTGCACCTGCAACACCTCTAAAAATATTTCCGCCACCAATAACAATGGCAACTTCAATACCTTGATCTACAATATTTTTTATTTCCTGAGCGTAATCTGCTAATCTTTTTGGGTCTATTCCGTGTTGGCGATCACCCATTAGAGCTTCACCACTTAATTTTAATAGAATTCTTTTATAAGCCATAATTTCTTCGAAAGTTATACAAATATAATAAATACTTTAGAAGTTTAAATGGAATGTTTGCTTTGAATTGAAGTATAATTAAATTTGGGTTTATATTTTTAAAAAGTGTATATATTTTATACGCTTACTTTTGTGGCAAATAATTTTCAGATTATTTAAATATTCAATTTAACTTAAATTTATTTCCAAAGATTTATTTTGAAAATGCAAGATTTTTTAAAAATAGAGCATAAAAAAAACCTCGCTTTTAACGAGGTTTTTTAAAAAATTGAATAGTATATTATACTAAAGAAATTCTTTTAAAGTCACTTACAGTAACATCTCCAATAGATTTTACATATTCAGCAACTGAAAGCTTTTCATCTTTAATAAAGTTTTGATCAAGAAGACATTGTTCGTGATCTAAAGTTGTATTATCAGAAATAAAACGTTCTAATTTTCCAGGAAGAATTCTATCCCAAATTGCTTCAGGTTTACCTTCTGCCTTTAATTCTTCTTGTAATTTTAATTTAGTTTGCTCAATAACTTCATCAGTTAATTGTGCTCTTGAAATAAAAGTTGGAATATTTTTAAGCGTTTTACCTAATCTAGCAAGTTCGATATTATCTTTTTCGATAACTGCAATTCTAGCTTCAGTCTCTGAAGCAACATAAGCAGGATCGAAATCTTTGTAAGATAAAGTAGTTGCACCCATTGCTGCTACTTGCATAGAAACATCTTTTGCAACAACATCTGAACCTTCTATATTAGCAGATAAAACAGTTAAACTTGCAATTTTATTACCAACATGAATGTAAGATCCAACATAAGGACCTGATACTTTTTCAAATCCACCAATTTCTAATTTTTCACCAATTACACCAGTTTGCTCAATTAATTTTTCAGCAACTGTCATTCCTCCAAAATCAGCAGCTAAAAAGGCTTCTTTTGAATCACAATTTACTGCAACCTTTGCAAATTCTGTTGCTAAAGCAACAAAATCATCGTTTTTAGCAACAAAATCTGTTTCACAGTTAAGAGAAACAATAGCACCTTGCGTATTATCATCATTGACATATGCAATAACTGCACCTTCAGATGAATCTCTATCTGCTCTTTTTGCAGCAACTTTTTGTCCTTTTTTACGTAAAATATCAACTGCTTTGTCAAAATCTCCTTCGGCTTCAACAAGTGCATTTTTACAATCCATCATACCTGCTCCGGTAGATTGTCTTAATTTATTTACTTCTTGGGCTGTAATTTTCGCCATTTTATTATTGTTTTTTGTTGAATTTAAGCATTCAACTATTTTACTTTAATTATTTTTTTACTTCTTTTTTTGTTTCAGCTTTCGCTTCAGCAACTTTTTCTTTACCAGCTTTTCTTTCAGATAAACCTTCAGCAACTGCATCTACAATATGTCCTAATACTTTTTCAATTGATTTTGAAGCATCATCATTTGCAGGTACTACATAATCAATTCCTCTTGGATCAGAGTTTGTATCAATCATTGCAAAAATTGGAATATTTAATTTTTTTGCTTCAGCAACAGCAATGTGTTCTTTTTTCACATCAACAACAAAAATTGCACCAGGTAAACGTGTCATATCTGTAATAGAACCTAAGTTTTTTTCCAGTTTTTCACGTTGACGGTTAATTTGTAATTTTTCTCTTTTAGAAAGTGCTTCAAAAGAACCATCTTGCTTCATTCTATCGATAGTTGCCATTTTTTTAACAGCTTTTCTAATAGTAATAAAGTTAGTTAACATTCCGCCCGGCCATCTTTCTGTGATGTAAGGCATGTTAACACTTTTTGATTTGTCTGAAATAATTTCTTTTGCTTGTTTTTTTGTAGCTACAAAAAGGATTTTTCTACCCGAAGATGCAATTTTCTTTAAAGCTTCAGAAGCTTCTTCGATTTTTGCAGCAGTTTTGTAAAGGTCAATAATATGTACACCGTTACGTTCTCCGTAAATGTAAGGAGCCATGTTTGGATCCCATTTTCTTGTTAGGTGACCAAAGTGTACACCTGCGTCTAATAATTCTTTAATTTCAATATTTGCCATTTGTATTTAGTTTACGTTCCGTTGAGTTAGCAATAGGGAAGTAGCGAATACTCGATCTTCCCTATTTGGATGCTAAACTTATTACAGTCATTGACTGATCAACGACAACTTTGTTTTTAATTTCAATGAACCACCAAATAATTTGGTGTACCAATTTCTGTATAAAACGATTAACGCTTTGAGAATTGGAATTTTTTTCTTGCTTTCTTTTGACCGAATTTCTTACGTTCAACCATTCTAGGGTCTCTAGTAAGTAATCCTTCTGGTTTAAGAATTGTTCTGTTTTCTGGATCTAACTCAACTAAAACTCTAGAAATACCTAAACGGATAGCTTCCGCTTGTCCTGTAATTCCTCCTCCAAAAACATTCACTTTAATATCAAATGCAGTTGCATTATCAGTTAAGTTTAAAGCTTGTAAAATTTTGTATTGTAAGTGTGGAGTAGTAAAGTACTCTTTGTAATCCTTTTTGTTAACTGTGATATTTCCTTTTCCTTCAGAAACATAAACACGAGCAACAGCTGTTTTTCTTCTACCTATTTTGTGAATTGTATCCATTTATTTAAGATCGTTAAGGTTAATAACTTTAGGTGTTTGTGCAGTTTGGTTATGTTCAGCACCAGCATAAACATATAAATTTCTGTACAAAGCACTACCTAAAATATTTTTAGGTAACATTCCTTTTACTGCTTTTTCTACAAGACGTGTTGGGTCTTTTTCGAACATTTCTGTTGCAGTTAATGATCTTTGACCACCTGGATAACCTGTGTGACGAATGTAAGATTTGTCAGTCCACTTTTTACCAGTTAAATTGATTTTTTCTGCGTTGATAACCACTACATTGTCTCCACAATCTACGTGAGGAGTGTAATTTGGCTTGTATTTACCTCTAATTAGCATTGCTATTTTAGAAGCTAGACGACCCAACGTTTGGCCGTCTGCATCAACTAATACCCACTCTTTAGTAACGGTATTTTTGTTAGCTGACACTGTTTTGTAACTTAATTTACTCACAATTAAATTCTTTGTTATAGTTAAACATTTATTTTTTGTCCCTAAAAAGGGAGTGCAAATGTACAAACTATTATTTATATAACAAACAGTAAGTTAGCAATATTTTCTTCTGAAGTAATTTGGTTAAAATCAATAGGTAAATACTTGTTTTTAGTAACCTTAAGCTTTACAATTTTTAGATTTTGAATCTATTTTTTTAATGCGCTTCCAGCCAATTTTGTCCTTCACCTAAATCAACTGTTAATGGAACAGAAAGTTTAAATGCGCTTTCCATTTTTTGTTTAATTATAGGTTTTAAAAGCTCGGCTTCCTCTTTGTGCATATCAAAAACCAACTCATCGTGTACTTGTAATAGCATTTTAGTTTTATAATCTCCTTCAGTTAAAAATGAATGAATATGAATCATTGCAATTTTAATGATGTCGGCCGCACTTCCTTGAATTGGTGCATTTACAGCATTTCTTTCATCACCAGAACGTACAATTGCATTTTGAGAATTGATGTTTTTTAAATACCGACGACGACCTAAAATGGTTTCGACATAACCATTATCACGTGCAAAATCTACTTGACTAGATATATATTGTCGTAATTTTGGGAAATTTTTATAGTAATTATCTATTAATTCTTTTGCCTCGGCTCTTGATTTGTTTAATTGTTGCGCTAATGTAAAAGCACCTTGACCGTAAATAATCCCAAAGTTTACAGCTTTTGCATCTCCACGTTGAGAGCGAGTAACATCTGCTAATGGAACACCAAAAACTTTTGCAGCGGTAGCGGCGTGAATATCTTCACCTCTATTAAAGGATTCAATCATACTTTCGTCTTCACTTAAAGCAGCTATAATTCGAAGTTCAATTTGAGAATAATCGGCAGCAACCAAGGTGTAATTTTCATTTCTTGGAATAAATGCTTTTCTAACTTCTCTACCTCTTTCTGTTCTAATTGGAATATTTTGAAGGTTTGGATTGTTAGAGCTTAACCTTCCAGTTGCTGCAACGGCCTGACTGTAGGTGGTGTGAATTCTTCCTGTTACAGCATTTACTTCTTTAGGTAAGGCATCTACATAGGTGTTTTTTAATTTCACCAAACTACGCCAGTCTAAAATATCTTGAACAATTTGATGCTTAGGAGCTAATTTTGATAAAATTTCTTCGCCAGTTGCATACTGACCAGTTTTTGTTTTTTTAGGTTTGTCTAGTAATTTTAAATGGTCAAATAATACATCACCTAACTGCTTTGGTGATGCTAAATTAAATTCCACACCAGCTTCTTTATAAATAGTATCCTCTAATTTTTGAATATCCTCAGTTAATTTTACGGATAAAGAATTTAAAAATTCACCATCTAATTTAATACCTTCCAATTCCATGGAAGCCAATACTCTTAATAATGGCATTTCAATATTATTATAGAGTTTTGTTAGGTTAAATTTTTCTAAATCCTTTTGGAAAATTTCTTTTAATTGAAAAATGATTGCAGCATTTTCAACAGTATATTCGGTTAATTTCTGAATGTCTATTTCTCTAATGGAAAGTTGATTTTTTCCTTTTTTTCCAATTAAGTCTGCACTACTTATTGGTTGGTAATTTAAATATGTTTCAGAAAGCACGTTCATATCGTGGCGCATATCAGGATGCAGTAAATAATGCGCTAATTGTGTGTCGAATAAATTTCCTTTTACTTGAATACTATAAGTGTTAAGGACTTTTATCGTAAATTTTAATTCGTGACCAATTTTTTCAATGTCATTATTTTCAAAAAACGGGGAGAATTCTTCTAAAATATTTTTTGCTGCTTCTTTGTTTTCTGTTGAAACAAAATACCCTTTTCCTTTTTCATAAGAGAAAGAGATTCCAATTATTTCAGCTTCAAAAGCATTAAATCCAATAGTTTCAATATGAAAACTCACAGATTTTTGTTGCATTAATTTTTTTAGCAATAATTTTCTTGAAAGTGGAGTGTTAATATATTGATATAAATGATCTGTGTTTTGGTAAGTTTTAAAACCAGTAAGTCCTTGCTCTTCTGTATGTATAGCGGCAGGTGTTGCGAATAAATCAAATTGTTGATTTGCAACTTGTGATGTTTTTGTAGCAGTATTTGTCTCTTTAGAATCTGTGTTTTTCGCAATTTCAGCAGCTGGAATTTTAAATATTTTATTTAGACTTTCTGCAATTCTTCTAAACTCTAATTCTTTAAAAACCTCGTTGGTTTTTTCAAAATCAGGAGTATTTAGTTCAAAATCTTCTTCGTGAAACTCAACCGGACAATCTAAAATTATGGTTGCTAATTCTTTAGAAAGTAAACCTAATTCTTTATTGGCTTCAACTTTTTCTTTCATTTTACCTTTTAGCTCGTGTGTATGTGCCAAAAGATTTTCCATACTCCCGTATTGTTTTAAGAATTTTTTTGCGGTTTTTTCCCCAACTCCAGGTAAACCAGGAATGTTATCAACTGCATCTCCCATCATTCCTAAAAAATCAATTACCTGTTCTGGGCGTTCTACTTCAAACTTTTTTTGAACCTCTGGAATTCCCCAAATTTCAATCCCATTTCCCATTCTAGCAGGTTTGTACATAAAAATATTTTCTGAAACCAATTGGGCAAAATCCTTATCTGGGGTTACCATAAAAGTTTGATATCCAGCTTTTTCTGCTTGTTTAGAAAGTGTTCCAATTAGATCATCAGCTTCAAAACCTTTTTTTTCAATAATTGGAATGTGCATAGCTTCCAATATTTTATGAATGTATGGAATGGCAATTTTTATAGCCTCAGGAGTTTCATTTCTATTAGATTTATATTCTGGAAAAGCTTCAGAGCGAGTAAGTGAACCTCCATTGTCAAATGCAACAGCTAAATGATCGGGATTTTCTCTTTTAATAACATCTAATAAAGAATTTGTAAACCCTAAAATGGCGGAAGTATCCATTCCTTTTGAATTAATTCTAGGATTTTTAATTAAAGCATAATAACCACGAAATATTAATGCATAAGCATCTAAAAGGAAAAGGCGTTTTTGAGCAGACATCTATTTTTTTATTGAAATTTTTAATTGGAGTAAAAGTACTAAAATCAATTTTAACAATTCATTAATTAAGTTGTTTAACATTTTTTCGACTTAAAATGTATATTTACAATAATGACAAATAATTTTTGAATGATAAGATGGTTAATTTTTATTGGTTTTGTGCTTTTTATAGATTTTTATGCTTTTCAAAGTGTTAAAACAATTACTAAAAACAAAATTGTATACGTTGTTTATTGGCTAATTTCTGCAGCTGTTATTTTTAATGTAATTTACAGTATAAAATCAATTGGAGAGTCCAGAGGGTTAAGTCAGCAAGTAATGTTATCTTTCGGTTTGCTAATACTTACCCTAGCTCCTAAAATTATTGCACTTATTGTATTATTTGGAGAAGATATTTTTCGAGTTTTTAAATCTGGTTTCAACTATTTTTCTAGTACCACAACATCAAATTATTTTCCAGATAGAAGAGCGTTTGTTAGCAAAATGGCTTTAGGTTTGGCTGCAATTCCTTTTAGTTCTGTATTGTATGGAATGATGCGGGGAAAGTACAATTATAAAGTTATTAAACATACGTTGTATTTTGAAGATTTACCAAATGCTTTTGATGGTTATAAATTAACACACCTTTCAGATATTCATAGTGGTAGCTTTGATGATAAAGAAAAAATTGCATATGGAATAGATTTAATTAATGAACAAGCTTCTGACGTTATTTTATTTACGGGTGATATTGTAAATAATACAGCTGATGAAATGATACCTTGGATTCCACTTTTTAATAAATTAAAAGCAGCAGATGGTAAATATGCTGTTTTAGGAAATCATGATTATGGCGAATATGTGCGTTGGAAAACCCCAGAAGAAAAAGAACGAAATTTTCAAGATATAAAGGATATTCACCCTAAGATTGGGTTTAATTTATTGCTGAATGAGAGTGTTTACATAGAAAAAGGAAACGAAAAAATAGCTTTAGTTGGTGTTGAAAATTGGGGCACACGTTTTAAAAAAGCTGGTGATTTAAATGTAGCTTCTTCAAAAATTAATAAAGATGATTTTAAAATTTTAATGAGCCACGATCCATCGCATTGGGAACAAGAAGTTAAAACACATGCAACTAATTTTCATTTAACCCTAAGTGGCCACACACACGGAATGCAATTTGGAATTGAAATACCAGGTATAAAATGGAGTCCTGTTCAATATATTTATAAACATTGGGCTGGAGTTTACAAGGAATTGGGGAAATACATAAATGTTAACAGAGGTTTTGGTTTTTTAGCGTTCCCAGGAAGAATTGGTATTTGGCCAGAAATTACAGTAATTACGCTGAAAAAGAAGTAACTATCTATTATTTTAATTTAAAATAGTACATTTGTATATATACGGCCTGTTTTTTTGCAGCTATAGTCTATAAAAATATAAAAAATTATGACAAAATTTGGAGAATTAATAAGTTCTGAGATTCCTGTTTTAATCGATTTTTATGCAGAATGGGAAGAAGAATCTAATGATTTACATTCTGTATTACGAGATGTTGCAGCTGCACTTGGCGATAAAGCCAAGGTGATAAAGATTGATATTGAAAAGAATGAAACATTAGCAAATGCTTTAAGAATTAAAGGAAACCCAACGTTTATTATTTATAAAGATGGTGAAATGAAATGGAGGCAATCTGGAGATCAAGATGCAAACTCATTAATTAGTTTAGTGCAACAGTACTTTTAGTAGATTTAACTTTTAATCAATACTTTTAAAATTATACCCATTGTCCGAATAGTATTCCAATATTTTCGGCAATACATATCTTAGTTTTTTACTTGCTTTTTCACTGTCATGAAAAACAACAATACTACCTTCTTTTAAATTTTCAATTACATTTTTTAAACATTTTTTGTTTGAAATTGTTGTGTCAAAATCTGCGCTCAACACATCCCACATAATAATTTTATAACCTTCCTTTCTAATTTTTTTACTTTGTTTTAGAGAAATCTTACCATATGGTGGGCGGAACAATTTTGAAGTTTGTGTATTATTTTTTTCCGATTTTGAATTCCAATTGTTAGATATTGTTTGGTCGGCTTGTTCGAAATTATTAAAATAGTCTTGAAAATTAGCATCCCAACCATTTAGATGGTTTTGTGTGTGATTTCCAACAGTATGTTTTTCTTCAATTATTTTTTGAAAAATCTCAGGGTGCTTTTCTATATTTTTTCCAATACAAAAAAAAGTAGCTTTTGCATTGTACTTTTTTAATTGGGTTAATGTCCATTCAGTTATTTCTGATGTTGGCCCATCATCAAAAGTTAAGTAAATAGTTTTTTCTTTTGTAGAAAAACTCCAAACCCATTTATTAAAAATAATTTTTAACAGGGTTGGAGTTTTTATAAAATAAGATTTCATTTTTGTAAATTGCTATTCTTCTTCAGCCATTAAAAAATCGAAGAGTTTTAAGTACTGAACATATTCGCTTTTAATTTCTTCGCCATAAGTTTCATCATCAAATTTAATTGAAGACCTAACAATTTGGTCGTACATTAAAAAACTACGTTCAATTTGATCAAAAACTATTTCAATATTTGTTTCATCGAACTGACTGAAATACACTAAGTTTTCTTGTAAAACAGTCTTTAATTCAGAAGTTAATTCTCGTGCCTTTTCGGTTTCATCTAAAATATAATATAAATCTATATAAGAAATTAACATGCTATAATGCCCAAATTTATTCACAGGCATTTTTTCTAAAGAAATATCTAAAATTTCAAGTGCTTTTTCAGGTTTATCTTCTCTTATTAGTTCTCTTGCCAAACGCTCCATATTATTACGGTAGGTAACAGAGTTTTTACGTGTTTCTACATCTAAATATATGTTATCATCTGTGATGTTTCTCCAATCCCAGTTTTTAACATTTTCATACATAGTATCTGTATTTATTCTACCCATTTCAAAGAAATTACCGTCGTTTTTAGTAAAAATTGGCACTAATTTATAGGTCATTCCATCTAATTGTAAGTAATCTTTTAGCCAAATATATTCTTCATCTGCTTGCGCACCACCAGTAAAATAGATTGGTTTTTCCCAATTGTTATTCGCTAAAATATCGAGCATTAAAATTCGATTTTTAGTAATAGCACTGCTAATTTCAATATCTATATAAGGCACAATTAAATGAGCATCTTTTTCTGCTACAATTCCATTTTTTAAAACAGTTTCTCTGTTAACAGGAATTCTAATTTTATTAGTAGGCAATACTTTTTCAGCAATACCATCATCATCTAAATCGTAATAAGTTACGTCTTTGTCACTTGCAATCCATTTCATAAAATAATCAATATCTACTACAGAGTCTTTTAATTGTGGAAATATTTCTTCAAAATAATAAGCTACGTCTAAAGTACCAAGTTTAAATTGTTCGTGTGTTAATTGAGATGGAATTGGATCTGCTTCATACGTTTTACGTTTCATTTGATCTATGTACCAATCTGTTTGAAATAAACTGGTATTAACCAATTTCATATCAGTTCTGTAATTTTCAACTTCTTGCATATACCAAAGTGGAAAAGTATCGTTATCACCAATTGTAAATAAAATTGCATTTTCATCGCAAGAATCTAAATATGCCTTTGCGTTTAAGTGAGAAGTATATCTGTTAGATCTGTCGTGATCATCCCAGTTTTGAGAAGCCATAAGTGTTGGAACAGCTAACAAACTTATAACAGAAACTGCTATTGCAATGGTATTTTGATTGGCATATTTTTTTAGTTTTTCGAAAATTGCCAGCACTCCAAATCCAACCCAAATTGCAAAAATATAGAAAGAACCAACCACTGCATAATCTCGCTCTCTAGGTTCAAAAGGTTTAGGGTTTGTATAAAATATAATTGCTAAACCGGTAAAAGCAAAGAATAAAAGCAATACATAAAAATCGTTTTTGTCTTTTTTAAGATGAAAAAGAAGTCCTATAAAACCTAAAATAAATGGTAAGAAAAAATAGTTATTTCTTCCTTTGTTATTTTTTACATCGGAAGGCAAGTTAGACTGTGGACCTAAATGCAATTCATCAATAAATTTAATACCACTTAACCAATTTCCATTTTGTAAATCCAGGTTTCCTTGTTCATCGTTTTGCTTCCCTACAAAATTCCAAAGAAAATACCTTCCGTACATATAACCAAACTGAAATTCGATCATATATTTAACATTTTCAATAAAAGTGGGTCTTCTCTTACTGTTTTCAGGAATACCAGCAATGGCTTTGTAATTTTTTATTACAGATGCATCTGTACTTACCATTCTAGGAATTATACCCTTATGTTTGTCGCTATAATTTGGTAAAGCATCTTTATAGTGATTTACAATAACGTATTTCCCTAGCTTTTCGTCTTTTTCGTATTTTGGTTTATCATCTTTAGTTGGGTTGCTTTTATCTATTTCTCTATTAAATATTATCGAATAATAGGTGTCGTAAAACACACTTGCATCTCCATATTGTTCTCTATCGTAATAGGCAAGTAATTCTCTCGCACTAGAAGGATTGTTTTCGTTAATGGTTGTATTGGCGTTCGCTCTTATTGGAAGCATCATCCAAGAAGAAAATCCAATCATAATAAATAATATTGAAAGTAGCACGGTATTAGCTTCAACTTTATTGTTTTTGTGTGTATAAGTTAATCCAACATAAAATGCGGCGATTAATATAATACCCGCTATAATACTTCCAGAATTAAAAGGTAATCCAATGGAATTTACAAAAAACAACTCCAGCGCACTAAAGTATTTTAATGTGTATGGGAACAGCATTTTAAAAACAAAAAGCAATACTAATATTGCTACTGCATTTGCAATTATAAATTGTTTAGCATTTAAATTTTTATATTTTTTATATATGTAAAGAAATACTATTGAAGGTATTACAAGCAATGATAATATGTGTACTCCAAAAGATAAACCTACCACAAAACTAATTAATAACAGCCATTTATCTCCACCAGGTTTTCCAATTTCCGCTTCCCAATGTAGGCCTAACCAAAATAGTAAAGCCATTAAAAAAGAAGACATTGCATAAACTTCTCCTTCAACCGCACTAAACCAAAAACTGTCAGAAAAGGTATAGGTTAAAGCACCAACAACAGCGCTACCTAAAATAGCGATTGACGTACTTTTAGTTATTTCGGATGTTTTTAAGATTAATTTTTGGGCCAACATTGTTATGGTCCAAAACATAAATAAAATGGTAAATGCACTAGCAAGTGCAGACATAAAGTTTACCATTTTAGCAATATGAGTTACATCAGTAGTAAACATTGCGAAAAAAGCTCCCAACATTTGAAATAATGGTGCTCCAGGCGGATGCCCAACTTGTAATTTTACAGATGTTGCAATATATTCACCGCAATCCCAATAACTAACTGTTGGTTCTAATGTTAGTGTATAAGTGATTAATGCAATTGCAAATGTTGCCCAACCAAGAATGGTGTTCCATTTGGTAAAATTGAATGAATTCATAGAATAGATTTAGTACGTGGCGAATTTAATAAAATTAAACGTAACTATTTAAGTTTACGTTTGTTTCAATAGTTAATAAAGTATTAAAATAAAGTTGGAAATATTTTTATTGAAAAAAAATGTAAAATTTATTTGTGAAATAAAAACTTTACTCTAAATTTGCACCCGCAAAATGACCTATGGTGTAATGGTAGCACTCCGGTTTTTGGTATCGTCAGTCAAGGTTCGAGTCCTTGTAGGTCAACTAGCAAACCAAAACATCCCTCTAAACTTAATTGTTTAGAGGGATTTGTTTTTTAAAGTGCTTTTACCTACTTTTTCCAAAACTATACTTATGAAGAATCAAAGATGTGATTGGTGTGGAAATGACCCACTTTATGTTGAATACCACGACAATGAATGGGGAGTTCCTGTTTTTGATGACGATAAGTTATTTGAATTTCTAATTTTAGAAACTTTTCAGGCTGGTTTAAGTTGGATAACAATTCTTAAGAAACGAGAGAATTTTAGAACTGCTTTTGATAGTTTTAACTATAAAAAAATAGCAACTTATAATGAAGTAAAGTTTAACGAACTACTTCAAAATAAAGGTATTATAAGGAATAAGTTAAAAATTAAAGCAACTATTTCAAATGCAGTTGCTTTTATGGAAGTTCAAAAAGAATTTGGTTCTTTTTCAAAATATATTTGGAAGTTTGTAAATGGTAAACCTCTAAAAAACACTTATAAAACATTAAATGAAGTTCCTGCAACTACAGCGCTTTCAGAAATTATGTCTAAAGATTTAAAAAAACGTGGATTTAAATTTGTTGGTTCAACAGTTATTTATGCACACATGCAAGCTACTGGAATGGTAAATGACCACGTTACAACTTGTTTTAGACACAAAGAAATTGATGATTTAAACTCTTAAAAAAGAAATTTTAGTTTATAATTTAAAATGCATTAAAAACTTAATTATTTTAAGTTTTAAATCTGTAAGTGGAAAATATTTTAATTTAGGTTCAAACCAAGTACTTTTTTTTAAAATAGATTTATAATGAGAAAATGTTTTAAATCCGTACTCTCCGTGATACGATCCAAAACCACTGTCTCCAACACCTCCAAAAGGTAAATTCTCATTAGATATTTGCATTATGGCATCATTAATTGCACCAGAACCAAACGAAACTTCTTTTTCAATTTTATTGATGAAAGCCTTGTTGTTTGAAAAAATATAACATGCTAATGGCTTTGGTTTTAATTTTATTTGAGCTATAACTTCATCAATATTAGTATAAGTTATTATTGGAAGTATAGGTCCAAATATTTCATCTTCCATAACTGTATCATTAAAACTAACATCGGTTAAAACAGTTGGTTCAATGGTATTTTCTTCATAATTATATGTTCCTCCTAAATATATTTTTTCTGGATTTATTAACGAAACAAGACGTTTCATATTTTTTTCATTAATTATTTGAACATAATTACTGTTTTCAATTTTAAAATTGGAGGCATTAATTTCAAGTGTAAGTTGCTTTAAAAATTCAGTTTTAATTGAGGCATCAATACACAAATAATCTGGAGCGATACAAGTTTGCCCTGCATTTAAAAATTTTGCCCAAACCAATCTTTTTACACAGATTTTTAAATTACACGTTTTATCTATTATTACAGGGCTTTTTCCACCTAGTTCTAAGGTAACAGGTGTTAAGTTTTTTGCAGCAGCTTTATAAACTATCTTTCCGACAGCTGTGCTTCCTGTAAAAAATATTTTATCAAATTTCTGTTTTAATAATTCAGTTATTTCTGGAACTCCTCCTTCAACAACTTTAAATATTGCTGGGTCAAATGTATTATTAATAATTTTTGCTAAAAGTGCACTTGTGGCAACGGAAATCTCACTTGGTTTTAAAATAACAGTGTTTCCAGCAGCAATGGCTGCAATTGCGGGAGAAATAGACAATTGATATGGATAATTCCAAGCGCCAATAATAAGTGTAACACCTAATGGTTCTGGAATTATATAACTTTTTCCTGGAAAATTTAGAAAGTTTGTTGTTACTTTTTTTGTTTTAGCCCATGTATGTAATTTTTTACAGGCTGTATTTATTTCACTATAAATAATGCCTAATTCTGTAGTATAATTATCAAATTCAGATTTTTTGAAATCACTAAAAATAGCTGTGTTTAAAAGCTGTTCATTTTCTTTTAGAACTTTTTCTAATTTTTTAAGTTGTTCAATTCTATATGCTACATTTTTGGTAGCATTTGTTTTAAAAAAATTTTGCTGATACGCAACAATTTGATTCATCAAAACTGTTTGAAAGTTTTTATAAAAATTAATTAATTGGAATGTAGATTTCAGTAACCCATTTTGCAGGATTTGGATTGTCAGTTGGACGCACAGAATATACTTCAAAAGGTTCACTATTTTCCAATGCAGTATAACCTTGTTCAGTTATTTCTTTATAAGCTGCTTCCCAAGCTTTGTGAGAATATTGGTAGCTTCCGTAAAAGATTGTTTTAAATGTTTTTTGTGGTTCTAAAAAACCTGTTAAAACATCACCTGTAGTTATAACTCTTTCTTTAATAGGAACACATGTTGAAAACATTGTAGTGTTATTTATTTCATCCCAATTATGTGTTAATAAAAAAGGTTTTCCGGAAGCTTCAATCGAATTTTTTTCCATATAATTAATTACAGCGGGAAACATTTCCCCCATTTTTTTATCCGCATCTTCAGTTTTACACGAAGTAGATTGATACATATAAAATCCACCTCCGTAATCTATTTCACCAATAATTTTAAAAGAATGTTTATCCATTTCACTTAAAATATGTTGTTCCAATAATTCAAGACCTCGGTTATACATTGGTTTCATATTTTTTTCAATACCGCCTTGTGTTAACCAATATGCTTTTTCGCTAAATGAACTTTCTCCGCGCATTCCCCAGGTAACTTTATTCCCGGTTTCGGTTTCAGTAATATCCCAATAAACTTCAGGTTTGCTTCCTGTACCAAAATCTATTTGTTGTATTATTCCTTTATTTGGGACTAATGAAATTGTTTTCATAGAACCAGTTCCATCTTTACCTGTCCAAGAATAGGATGCTCCAACACCAGAAGTTATTTCTGGGTAACTTGCAACAATTGTTGGATCCATTTCGTACCAAGGTCCCCAATGTTGCCAGTTTTTAAAATCGTTAATGTTTTCAAAAATTAGAGCAGCTGGAGCCTTCATAATTCTTGAACTTTTTATGTCGTAGGTTCCCTTTAAAGTAGCAATATAAATTGCAGCACCTATAAACACTATGAGAAGAAAAAGTAATATGTATTTTAAAAATTTCATATTTTAAATATTTAATATTGATACGATGGCTAATTTACTAAATAATAGTAATTTAATTTCATTAATAATGCTTTTTAAGCTTTGTTTTACCAGCTTCCTCCGCCGCCGCCGCCAAAGCCACCACCAGATGAGCCTCCTCCGCTAGAGGAACTGCTTGAAGGTGCGCTAATCATAGTTGTTTTTGCTGATGCTATGGAATTTGTAAATGAATTTGAGAAATTATGCATATTAAGAACACCTGCGGAAGAACTATACCAACTTGGTGGTTGTAAATCAATTGCTTCAAACTTTTTTGCCCATTTATTAAACAAACCAAAGGTAAGTGCATAACTCATAGTAGATTCAAAATAAGTTGGGTCTTCTTGTAAAAGCATTTTTAATTTGTTCTCTTCAGCAACTTTTATAAATTGTTTAAAGCCTTTTAATTCAGATAAAATGGCATTTCCTTTTGCATTCTTTTTCACCATATAAATAGACATAATCAATAAAAATATTACTATTGGAATTATGGTTATTGCAGCCCAAAGTCCCCAAAAATTTAAAAACAGAAAAAACAGTAAAACACCAAAAATTAATATACCAAATATTACCTTAGTTTGCATTTTTTTTGCAGCTTCAACATAATAAATTTGTGCTTTACCTTTTAAAACCTTTTTAGCATCTTGCATAGTTGTGTAGAAGCTGTTTTCTAAACTGCTCACCAATACTTCTATGGTGTCTGTTTTATGGAAATCTCCAAAAAGACCGTTAAAAATCTCTTTTTCGTATTCTGAGGAATCAATTGGTAAAGGTTTTAGAGCGGAAAGTTTAGTATCTTCTTTTGAGAAAAATCCTTTTTTAGGAATATATTCCATTTTTAAATTACCACGTGCACCCCAATATGGAATAAGCGAGATTAAATCTTGTGTGTCTTCATTGTCATTAATTAAAAATCCTGCCATTGCCGGATCAATACCTTTTGGCGGAAAATAACTGGTTGTTGCAACTACTATATCATCTTTTCCATAGGTGTTCCAAATCCAATAGAAAGCAGCTAAAAACGCACCAATTATCAATGTCCAGCCATAATTTGTCCAAAATGGCCATAAAGGTTTTATTTCGGTTACAGAATTTGGTGGAAGATTTAATAAAACTGTTACGCTTTCTCCATAAGAGGAATTAAAATCAGGAATACTTTTTGCTGAAAAAACACCGTCAAAATACTTAATTTCAAACTCATTACTGTTTTTTGTATTTCCTGTACTACCTGAATACACAAAGAAATTCTCTAAGTTTGAGTCTGTATTTTTAGGTAGATGAATTTTAAAATCTAATTCTTGAAAAACAGCATTCCAACCATCGGGTTTTATGTTCCAATAAAACTGTGTTTTAGAATCTGTAAAAAGAAAAGCGTTGTAAACTCTATATTTTACCTGATAATGTTGCGGGCCAATAAGCGTTATATCTTTATCTCCAATTTTAATATTTAGGTTATCACTTATTTTTTGAACAAAATCAAAATCGGCATCAAATTTATGATTTGGCACCTCAATGTTTCTAATTTTTATTTTGCGTTTTTCTTGTTTCCCTTCAGCTGTAAGTAAGTTATAATTGGTTTGTATGTTTCTATAAATTCCGTGTTTATAGGTGTTAAAAGTAAGATCATAGTTTTCAACCACATCAAAATAACCATCATTGTGGATATAAATATCTACTTCACTTTTATTTACCGTAAAGTCTTGTGCAACACCTTTCAGAAAAAATAAAACTCCAAATAGTAACAGGAATAATTTTTTCATAATTTTTATGCATTAAAATTTAACCTTCACGTTTTCTCTGCTCGCTTCATCTGTTTCAAAAAAGTCGAAATGTTGGTAATTAAACATTCCAGCAAACAATGTTCCTGGTAAACTTTCACCGTAAGTATTATTTTCTCGAACTGTACCATTGTAATAACGACGACTACGTTCTAGATTTTCTTCAATTTCATTCAGTTTTTGTTGTAAATCTAAGTAGTTTGTATTCGCTTTTAAATCTGGATAAGCTTCACTTAAGGCAAAAATACTACGCAAGGTTTGCTGCAACTGGTTTTCAGCTTTTATTTGACCGTTAATATCATCTGAAGGAACTGCCATAGCAGCATTTCTGGCATTTACAACATTTTCAAATGTAGTTTTTTCGTGGGTAGCATACCCTTTTACAGTTTCAACAAGGTTTGGAATTAAATCGTATCGTCGTTTTAAAGCAACATCTATATTACTCCAAGCATCTTTTACCACATTTTTGTTTTTAACAAAACGATTAAAGACTATTACAAGTAAAAAAGCTAAAACTAAAAGAACACCTAAAAGAGGAAATATTAGATTCATAATTGTTATGGATTTATGTGATTATTATAAGTTTATTAATCATTTCATTATGAAGTACTAAGATACCATATTTTATTAGTTTTTAATAGCGCATTAAATTAAATTTTATGGGTATAACACGTTTTTACTGTAACTTTAAATTTTGAAATATTGATTCAGTAGGTTTAAGAAAAAAACTGAAGTTTAGTGCATTGAAAAGGTGATTAACGTAAAAATAGCAATTATTAAAAAAACTGCGATTATAACAATAAAGGAATTTTTATAATGCTTTTTATGAATTTTTATATCTTTTCGATAGCTCCAAATCATTAAAATTGTAAATGCAATTACAAATAAAGCGGCGAAAATTAGTTGTCCTTTACTAAACATATTAAATGTGTATATTTAGCCTCAAAAGTACATAATTTTCAATAATAAATATTCAATTTAATAATTGAAAACTTACAAAAATAAATAAATAACTATATCTACAGTCAATAAAAATAACTTTTAATACATGAAAACAGCATTAATAATTGGAGCAACATCTGGTATTGGTAAAGAATTAGCAAAACTTTTAGTAGCAGATAATTATAAAGTTATTATAACTGGTAGACGTGAAAAATTGTTAAAAGAAATTCAAGAAACAGCACCTGAAAAATATATAATAAAGGTACAGGACGTTACAGACTTAATTTCGTGCGATAAATTATTTGAGAATTTAAAGAATGAATTTAAAACCATAGATTTAATAGTGTATAGTTCTGGCGTTGGCGAAGCAAATTATACATTAGATTGGCAAAAGGAATTACCAACATTAAACACAAATATTTTGGCTGCTTCTAAAATATATGGCTTGGCATATAACTTTTTTAGAGCACAAGGTTATGGACATTTGGTTGGAATTTCATCAATTGCTTCAATTCGGGGAAATAGGCACACACCAGCATATTTTGCATCAAAAGCATTTCAAGCAAATTATTTAGAGTCGCTTTATATGAAAGGGAAAAGAAGTAAGGCGAAAATTTATGTAACAGACATTCAGCCTGGATTTGTAGATACCGCAATGGCATTAGGAACCACCTTCTGGATGGCATCCTTAGAAAAAGCAACAAAGCAAATTTATAGAGCAATTAAAAATAAGAAGCGAAAAGCATATATTACAAAACGATGGAGGTTAATTGCACTTGTTTTAAAAATTGTACCTACAAAATTATTATATAAATTTTCCTAACTGTATAAATTAAAAAATTAGAATTTAAATGAAAAATAAATTAAAAGCAGTACAAGAATTTCATGAGGCTTTTGGATTGGGAATTCAGCAAAAACCAATTGCAAAATTATCAGAGAGTAAATTAAAATTGAGGTTCGATTTAATGGCAGAAGAAAATGAAGAATATTTAGAAGCTGCAAAAGAAAACGACCTTGTTGAAGTTGCAGATGCCTTGGGTGATATGTTGTACATTTTATGTGGCACAATTTTAGAACACGGAATGCAACATAAAATTGAAGATGTTTTTAACGAAATTCAACTTAGTAATATGAGTAAATTGGGAGCAAATGGAATGCCAATTTATCGTGAAGATGGAAAGGTTATGAAAGGGCCAAATTACTTTAAACCTAATATAATTAAAATCTTAAAGAGATAAGTAGAAATTAAATTTTTTACATTTAAAAACCACTAAAACTTTAATTTTAGTGGTTTTTTTGTGCAATTTCCTCTAATATACAATATGTGTAATCTTTTCCGTAATGTAAAGGTATAATGCTTTTTGAATGTAATTTAGGGGATAATTCACCTTTTAATTAGGGGAAATATCCCCTTTTTTCATGAAAGATTGCTCTTGTTTTACGCCATTAATTAAACGAAGCCTTTATACTAAATCCGCGCTATAAAATCCACCACAGTTTTCTTTTCTATTTTTCGAAAATTGCGTAATTAAATAAGCGGTAGTAATTAGGTTTCTAAGTTCACATAAATCTGTTGAAAGTTCAGAATGATCATATAAGCGTTTATTATCTTCGTACAATACTTTTAGCTTTCTTTCAGCACGTAATAAACGTTCATTAGAGCGCACAATTCCAACATAATTACTCATAATAGTTTTTACTTCGTTTCTATCATGTGTAATTAAAATTTTCTCCATATTTTTTACAACACCGCTATCGTTCCAAACAGGAACATTTTGTGGTGTTGCAATTTTATGAAACCTTTTTTTAAGATTTTCAACAGCATTATGAGAAAAAACAAGACCTTCTAATAAAGAATTTGAAGCCAATCTATTTGCACCATGCAATCCAGTTCTTGTAACTTCTCCAGAAGCATATAAGTTTTTAAGCGAAGTTTTTGCTTTTTTGTTTACGTCTACACCACCACAAATATAATGTTGAGCAGGAGAAACAGGGATATAATCTTTTCTCACATCAATACCTAAGCTCATACATTTTTCTGTAATATTAGGAAAATGCTTTTTAAATGCTTTATAATCTATATGTGTACAATCTAAATAAACATTTGACCTACCACTTTTTTTAAGTTCATTATCAATGGCTCTTGCAACAATATCACGCGAAGCTAATTCTTCACGTTCATCGTATTTTTTCATAAAGCGTTCACCGTAATAATCTCTTAAAATAGCACCTTCACCACGCACAGCTTCTGAGATTAAAAAAGCAGGATATTCTCCCGGATTATACAATGCAGTTGGATGAAATTGAATAAACTCAACATCAGAAATTTCTGCCTTTGCTCTATATGCCATTGCAATTCCATCTCCAGTTGCAACAACCGGATTTGTAGTTGTACTATAAACTTGACCATTTCCGCCAGTAGCCAACATAGTTACTTTTGCTGAAAAGGTTTTAACTATATTCTTTTTTTCATCTAAAACATACGCACCAAAGCAGGTTACTTTTTCCTTTCTTTTAATATGTTTTTTCTTTACCTGATGCTCAGTAATTAAATCAATTGCATAATGATAGGTTAAAAAAGTAATATTTTCCGCTTTTTCAACTTGTTCAATAAGGGCACGTTCAATTTCGGCTCCGGTAATATCTTTATGATGTAAAATTCTGTCTTGAGAATGACCACCTTCTCTTCCTAATGAATATTTTCCGTTTATGTTTTTATCAAAGTGTGTTCCCCAATCAATTAATTCTTGCAATCGTTCTGGAGCACTTTTTACAACCATTTTTACAATTTTCTCATCGCAAATCCCATCTCCTGCAATTAAAGTATCTTGTGTATGTTGTTCAAAAGAATCTACTGTTTTATCCCAAACCGTTGAAATACCACCTTGAGCATATTTTGTATTACACTCATTTTTTTCATTTTTTGTAATTATAGTAATTGTGGCATCTTTAAATGCTATTGCCGTTTTAAGGGCAAAAGATAAGCCAGCAATTCCCGAGCCAATTACTAAAAAATCGGTTTTATGTATTTTTTTTTCGGCGTTCATTAAAAAAAATTATTTAGAAAGTTCTAACATCCGTTCAATTGAGACCAGTGCTTTTTTACTTAATTCTGGATCAACTTCAACATAAGGTAATTCGTGTTTTAAGCATAAATACAATTTTTTCATAGTATTCATTTTCATATAAAAACACTCGCTACAATTACAACTGTCGTCTTCAACAGGTGCAGGAATTAATATTTTATTTGGAGATTCTTGTCGCATTTTATGCAAAATTCCAACTTCAGTAGCAACAATAAATGTTTTAGCCTTGCTATTTTTCACATAATTTAATAAGCCCGACGTTGAACCAACATATTTGGCTACTTTTAATAGATGAGCTTCAGATTCTGGATGTGCAATAATTACTGCTCCAGGATTTTCAGCATATAATTTTAAAATTTTATCGATTGAAAAAGCTTCGTGCACCATACAAGCACCATCCCAAAGTAGCATATCTCTACCTGTTTTTTTAATTAGCCAAGCACCCAAATTTCTATCTGGAGCAAAAATAATTGGACGATCTTTAGGAATAGAGTTTATAATCTTTTCTGCGTTTGAAGAGGTACAAACAATGTCTGTTAATGCTTTAATTTCGGCAGAAGTATTTACATACGAAACCACAATATGGTTGGGATGCTCTTTTTTGAAAGCTGCAAAATCTGCTGGAGGACAAGAGTCCGCCAACGAGCAACCGGCTTTTAAATCTGGTAATAAAACCTTTTTTGAAGGGTTTAAGATTTTAGCAGTTTCAGCCATAAAATGAACTCCAGCAAAAACAATAATATCTGCTTCAGTTTTTGCGGCTTCTTGAGCCAAAGCTAAACTATCACCAACAAAATCTGCAATATCTTGTATAGCATCTTCTTGATAATAATGTGCCAAAATTATGGCATTCTTCTTTTTTCGTAGTTTTTTTATTTCCTTTAAAAAATCAATACTTTTTGGAATATCTATATCTAAAAATCCTTTTTCCTGTATATTTCTTTTTGCTTTTTCTAATGTAGTCATACGTTTATTTTACTTGGTTAAAACCAATAAATATGCCAAACAATCGGATGTGAAAATCCGATTGTTATAGCATTGCAATTTATAAAAAGTTATGATTTTAGACAAGTATTAACAAATTTGATTATTGAATCTTAAATCTCCAACCAAATTTATCTTCTGCTAAGTTTCTTTGAATGTCTGTTAAACTCTTTTTAATTAAAGAGGAATAACTATTTTCTACCTTAGGTAATTCAAATTTTTCATCTTTATGTGCAAAACCTAAAATAGGACTAATTACCGCTGCAGTACCTGCACCAAACATTTCTAAAAGTTCTCCTTTTTTAGCTGCTTCAACTATTTCTGAAACTTTAACAGGCCTTACTTCAACTTTTATTCCTTTGTCTTCAGCAAATTGAATAATACTTTTTCGTGTAACACCATCTAAAATTCTATCACTTGTTGGAGCAGTTATTAATGTGTCATTTACCCTAAAAAATACATTCATAGTACCAGCTTCTTCTAAATATTCATGTGTAGAAGCATCAGTCCATAAAACTTGTTGATATCCTTGTTGTGCAGCTAATTTTGCAGGATAAAAAGAAGCAGCATAATTTCCAGCAGCTTTTGCAAATCCAACGCCACCATTGGCAGCTCTACTATATTTGTCAGCAAAAACAACTCTTACTTCACCTGCATAGTATGCTTGTACAGGAGAACAAATAATCATAAACTTATAATTAGTGGAAGTTGATGCCGAAACACAATTTTCTGTGGCAATTACAAATGGGCGAATGTAAAGCGCATTTCCTTCACCTTTTTGAACCCATTCTTTATCTAATTTTAACAATTCAGTTAAACCTTCAAAAAAATATTCCTTCGGAAAAGCGGGCATATCTAGCCTTTCAGCAGATTTGTTAATACGCTCTTGATTTTGATCTGGTCTAAACAACCAAACATCATTATTTTCATCTTTGTAAGCTTTCATTCCTTCAAAAACAGCTTGACCGTAATGAAAAACTTTTGCAGAAGGATCAAAAGCCAAGGCCTGATATGGTCTAATTTTAGGCGTTTTCCAAGCACCATTTTCAAAATCACACTCAAACATATGGTCAGTAAATACTTGACCAAATTTTAAATTATTAAAATCAACATCAGAGATTTTAGATTTTTTTATTTTTTCTATATGTAAAGCCATAGTTCGTTTAAATTTAATTTAAACAAAATTACTTATTTTTTTTCATTAAAAAGTTTTAAACCCCTTTTAGGTTAGTTTTTTATTTTTAATATATTTGCCTAAAATGTTGAATTTAAATAATTTGAAATGGTAAAAAATGTAGTATTAGTAGTTATGAGCTTATTTTTTTTAGCTTCATGTAAAAATGATAAGGCTAAAAACGTTGAAAAAGTAGTTGAAAAAGAGGAAATTGCATACCATTCTTTTGGAGATGAAATAACAGATGCCGAAGTATTAACTAAAGAACAAATGGCTGAAAAATATAAAGATTTAAAAGTAGGTGATACAATTAATGTAAAATTTGCTTCAAAAATAAATGAAGTTTGCAAAAGCAAAGGCTGTTGGATGAATTTAGATTTAGGGAACGAAGCTGAGTCTTTTGTAAAGTTCAAGGATTATGGTTTTTTTATGCCATTAAATGCTGACGGAAGAGAAGTAATAGTTAATGGAAAAGCTTTTGTAACAACGACTTCTGTTGATGAATTGCGCCATTTTGCTGAAGATGCGGGAAAATCTGAAGAAGAAATAGCTAAAATAACAGATCCTAAATATACATTGTCTTTTGAAGCGGATGGTGTTTTAATGAAGAAATAATGAGAAAATTAACCATATTAATTTTAGGTAGTATTTTCTTTTTATCGTGCGATGCTGCTAAAAAGGAAGTACCCAAAAATAACCAAGAGGAATTGGTGATGTATAAATTTTCTGAGATGGCATTGTTGATGGAAGAAATGTACAAAACCAATGAAGATTTGAAAAAAAAGATTGTTAATAAGGAGGCAATTGGTGAATTTTCAGATAAATTTTTAAACATTCATTCTGCTGTTTTAACAAACCCAAAAGATAGAGATGCTAGTTTTGAAATTTTTTCAAAAGCTTTTGTTGAAAACCAGCAAGCTATTTTTTCAGCTTCGCCAAATGAGGTTAAAGATCAGTTTAATCTTATGGTAAACTCCTGTATTTCCTGTCATAAAACAACTTGTTCAGGTCCAATTCCAAGAATTGAAAAGTTACTTATTAAATAGGCTTTGAAACGAGAAATAATTATAACTTCCGATGGTTCTTCAACCATTCATTTACCGGAGTGGGATGAACAATATCATTCTAAGCACGGGGCAATTCAAGAAGCCAAACACGTTTTTATTAAAACCGGGTTGTCACTTTTTTCAGACAGAAAAATATCTATCTTAGAAATAGGGTTTGGAACAGGATTAAATAGTTTTATTACTTTTTTAGACGCCCCAAAATTTAATTTAGATATTGATTATGTTGGTATAGAGGCTTATCCTGTTGCTACTGAAGAAATTGAAAAATTAAATTATGTTTCAGAATTAAATGCTCATAATTTTGAAAGTATTTTTAAACAAATGCACCAGCAACAATGGGAAATTAAAAATGAAATTGCATCTAATTTTACGCTGACAAAAAGAAAACAATTTTTTAATGAAATAAATGATGAAAATACATTTAATTTAATTTATTTTGATGCTTTTGGAGCTAGAGTTCAGCCCGAATTATGGACTGAAAATATTTTTAAATTAATGTATAATGCTTTAAAAAATGGTGGAGTTTTAGTAACTTATAGCGCAAAAGGAAGTGTTAGAAGAGCAATGCAATCTGTTGGATTTACAGTTGAAAGGTTGCCTGGTCCTCCAGGAAAAAGAGAAATGTTACGCGCAACAAAATTATAGTTTATTTTAATAAAATTATGGAAGGTCATCGATTTAAAAAAAGAAAAAAACCAAATTACAAAAGAGGTATTATTTTGGTATTAGTATTACTACTAATTATTTTTTTATGGTTTAATATTGAGAATATAATCACAGGGTTTTTAAATCCGAAATAGTATTACTTTTTAAAAATTCTATCTTTCCATTGATAGCTTTTAAAGAGTGTTGCCAAAGCTATAAAAACAATAAAAAAAGGATAAAGCAGACCTATTATTGCATAATAATTTAGTGCTTTTTTGGATTTTAAGAACTTAGCCGTTTTAAAAATAAGTATAAAATCAAGCAAAATTTTTGCTGTAAAAACTATTACAAAATACTTCCAATATTCTAAATTAAATAGCGTAGAAATAACTAATAGAATTACTAATAAATTTTCTGTAAATACAATTAAACCAACAAACTTAGAAAACAAATTGTTGTAAGCTGTGGTTTTTGAAGCCCAACGCAATTGTTGATTTAAAAAAAGGTTCCAATTTTTTTCAGAAGTAGTTTCTACGATGGCTTCTTTCGCTTTTAAATAACATACGTTGGCTGGATATTTTTGTGCTATTTTTTCTAATAAAAAAACATCATCTCCACTTGCAATAGAAGTATTTCCTTCAAAACCATTCAATTCTAAAAAAGTGGCTTTATTATAACATAAATTTGCTCCGTTACACAAAATTGGTTTTTTAATTCTAAAACTTCCAATAGTACTTCCCAATAAACTAATAAAATTTAAGTTTTGAAAATGATGTAAAAAAGTAGCTTCATATTTAAATTTTACTGGAGCGGCAATAAATAAAGCGTTTTTATCTTCAATAGTTTGATTAAATAATTTTAACCAATTTTTATGAACGGTGCAATCTGCATCCGTAGTGACGATCCAGTTAAATTTTGAAATTTTTATAGCAGCAGTTAAAGCACTTTTTTTAGGTGAATTTGTTATGTTAGTATTGTTAATTAGCGTGCAATTAATATGTGGATTTTTAGCTTTGAAAGCTTCAATTATTGGATTATAATTATCTGAAGAAGCATCATTTACTAATATAATTTCAAACATTGATTTTGGATAGACAATTTCAGAAAAAGAGTGTAACAATATAGGTAGATTTTCAGCTTCATTTCTAAAAGGAACAATAATTGAAAATGTGTTTTTTGGAGTGTTATTTTTGTTTTCAATATTTTTAAGAGCTTCAAAACCAATAATAAATGCACAAATAATTACAAAATAAAAAATCGATATAATGGCTACAGCAAAAATCACTATTTATTTAAAGGTTTAAAATTTAATACAAATATACTTCCAAAAAGTGCTGGAATAGCAAAATTCAATATATACATTAATGTTGTTATCGAAACTATTGTTAATGCATTCACTTCTACAAAATCGAATAAAAAAACAGCTACAGATCCTTTTATAACCCAATCAAAAATTGTTAAACTTGGAAGTATAGAAGCTATAAAATACATACTGAATATTAAAGGAAGTGCAGTAATATAATCTATTTCTACTCCTAAAAGTAAAAGTAAAAAATAAAACTGATGTGTAAATATTAAGTAACGAAGTACTGCTAAAACAACAACAGTAACGTAGGTTTTTTTTGGTATTTTATTTAGAAAAGCTTTAACTTTAATTACATTAGTTTTGTTTCTGAAGTATATTAAAATGAATAAAAACACTACTAAAATTAAACTATTTTGAATATTAATTTTAGGAATTTCAATTGGAAAATTCATTAAAAAATAAATAATTCCAATGCATCCAAAAAAGATGGTAGCCGCTAACTGACTTAAATTTCCTATTAAATTAAGTCCCATAATATTTTTACGTTTTTCGCCTTCAAAAAATAAGGCTTTTGCTCCATATTCACCAATTCTATTTGGTGTAATTATAGACGCGGTTAACGATGCAAAGCATTGTTCAAAAGCTTCAAAAAAGGTCATTTTCCTTTCAATAGAAGCCAACGTTTTCCATTTTACAATTTCTAACAGCCAATTTGCATCTGTAAATAAAAGTACCAAAATAAGTAGCCAGCCATTGTTAAAAAATAAAATAGAAAATTGTTTTTTTAGTTGCTCAAAAGTTAAAAGAGGGTTGGTAATAATTTTTTCATACATAAAATAAAATGCCCCAAATACAATTAATAATTTTATTAGTAAAATTAAGGAGGCTTTATATTTGTGTAAGTTTATGTACATTTGGTTTTACAAATAAACAACTAATTGAGCTCAGAAAAAATTATATTAGGAATTGATCCCGGAACAACCATTATGGGTTTTGGATTGATAAAAGTAGTTGATAAAAAGATGGAATTAATGCAGTTAGACGAACTGTTATTAAAGAAATATGATGATCATTATGTAAAGCTAAAACTAATTTTTGAGCGTACTATACATTTAATCGAAACCTACCATCCTGATGAAATTGCTATTGAAGCACCTTTTTTTGGTAAAAACGTGCAATCTATGTTAAAATTAGGAAGAGCACAAGGCGTTGCAATGGCAGCTGGTTTGTCTCGTGAAGTTCCAATTACAGAATACTCTCCCAAAAAAATTAAAATGGCAATTACGGGCAATGGAAACGCTAGTAAAGAGCAGGTTGCTAAGATGTTACAAAGTTTATTAAAAATAAAAACTTTACCAAAAAACTTAGATGCAACAGATGGGTTAGCTGCTGCTGTTTGTCATTTTTACAATAGTGGAAAAGTTACTTCAAGCAAAAATTATACGGGTTGGGCTGCTTTTGTAAAACAGAATGGTAAAAGAGTAAAAGATTAATTAACTTTTAACCTTTTAACTAAATCACGACATCACACTCGTACGTTTCGTATTTTTTATCAATTACAAGTTTTCTATGTTCTCTAAAAAGTTGATATTCTTTAGAGTTTTCCATTTTTACGCGGTCCTCTTTTGAATTCCAGTATTCTACTAAAAAATAACGATTTTTATCGTTTCTATCTTTAAAAATATGAAAATGATCCAATCCAGCTGGTTTGGCTTCAGTTAATTCTTCAAATTTTTGCAATTCAACAAAAGTTATCCCTTCGCCTTCTTTAACTTTAAATGAAACTATATATGTGTACATAAATGACGGTTTTTTTCAAATTTACATAAGAGATTTCATAAAAAAGGTAACTTAAATCACCTTTTACAGTTTTTTATTAAGTTGTACTTTTGGAAAATCTAAAAATAAATTGAATTGGCAGGAATATATATTCATATACCATTTTGTAAACAAGCGTGTTTTTATTGCGATTTTCATTTTTCAACTTCATTAAAAAGAAAAGAAGAAATGTTACAAGCGATCTTAAGTGAATTGCAATTGCGTAAAAACGAATTTGAAGACGAACAAATTGAAACCATTTATTTTGGTGGTGGTACGCCATCGCTTTTAACTTCTGAAGAAATTGCTACTATTTTTAAAGTTATATATAGGAATTATAATGTAATTGAATCTCCAGAAATTACGTTAGAAGCCAATCCGGACGATTTATCTGAAAGTAAAATTATAGCATTATCAAATTCTCCGATAAACAGATTAAGTATTGGAATTCAATCTTTTTTTGAAGATGATTTACAATTTATGAACCGCGCTCATACAGCAGAAGAATCTAAAAATTGTTTATCTGTTGCCATGCGTTATTTTGATAATATTACCATCGATTTAATTTATGGTGTTCCAAATATGAGCACTAAAAAATGGAAAGAAAATTTAAAAATTGCTTTTGATTTTGGAGTTCCACATATTTCTAGTTACGCACTTACTGTTGAAGAGAAAACAGCTCTACATAACTTTATAAAAAAGGGAACGGTGCCACCAATTAACGAGCAACAAGCTTTAGAACATTTTAATATTTTGGTTTCTGAAACAGAAAAACAAGGATTTGAGCATTACGAAATTTCTAATTTTGGAAAATCAGCATATTTTTCTAAACACAATACTTCTTATTGGTTAGGGAAAAAATATTTAGGCATTGGCCCATCAGCACATTCATTTAATGGAAAACAACGTTCTTGGAATATTGCCAATAATGCAAAATATATAAAATCAATAAACAACAAGACACTTCCATTAGAGTTTGAAGAACTTTCTATAAATAATAGATTTAATGAATATATTATGACCGGTTTAAGAACCATTTGGGGTGTTGATTTAAACAAAATTGAACAAGATTTTGGAAAAACTTATTTGAATGAACTAAATAAAAATTCACAATCATTTATTGAGAAAGGATTGTTAAAGATTTCTTCAGAAAATAAATTGGTTACTACTAATAAAGGAAAATTTTTAGCTGATGGAATTGCGAGTGATTTATTTAAAGTTTAAAACATTACTTATATTTGACTAACTACAAGAGATTATGGAATTATTAACTGGAATATTATTAGGGGCAATTGCGTCATATTGGGGGTTTTCTTTTTTTAACAGAAAAAAAGGAGTGCATCAAGTTGAAAAACAATCTGTGGTATTAATTGAAAAAATTAAAAGCGTTTGTAAATTAATTTCAGTTGAAGGAGATTTTGCTGAAATTTACCACTTTGAAGATACCAAAAATCATTTTTTAAATTTATTTACAAGTAGAAAAAAAGCCGTTTTATTAATAAATGCCAAAGCACATATTGGTTTCGATTTATCACAAATTAAATTAGAGGCCAATAATAAAACCAAAGAAATTGTATTAACACATTTTCCTGAACCAAAAATTTTATCGGTTGAAACAGATGTTAAATATTACGATAAAAGAGATGGTATTTTTAATAAATTTGAAGCTGCAGATTTAACCGAACTGCAAAAAGAAGCAAAATCTTTTATTGTAGCTAAAATACCTGAAACTGGGTTGTTAAGCTCAGCAAAGAAAGAAGCTTTAGATACAATTTTAATGATTGAAAAAATGTTGGAGACTTCAGGCTGGAAGCTAAACTATTCTCAATTAGTTTTGCCAAACGGAGAGCTTAAAGAAATAGCCAAATAGTATGAATATAGAACAGTTTAGAAATTATTGTTTGTCTAAAAAATATGTTACTGAAAGTTTTCCTTTTGATGAAGTTACCTTAGTTTTTAAGGTGGCCAATAAAATGTTTGCACTATCTGGATTGGAACACCATCCTTCAACGGTAAATTTAAAATGTGATCCGGAAAAAGCCA